>JBBTLH010000060.1:0-14676 GCA_038068755.1 Candidatus Omnitrophota bacterium | reverse complement strand
ACCACCATAGTTGTTATAATTATAGCGTAGTGGTTCAAATATGTCAAAGAAATAAGTAGGTTAGAGAAAAATACTGCGCTAACCGCCATAGAGTTTTAACTACTTACCTTCTGCCGACTGTGGCGGAGGAACTTGCCCTTGGCCGGGTTTTGGCCGTTTCTCTTCAAGTATTTTTTTCTGCTCTTCAGTCAAAAGCGCCTTTATTGCTGCGCGGTCCTTTTCCATGAAGCCTTGGACCGACGCATGTGCTTCTTGCATCAATTTTCTGATCTCCGCGGATGTCTGAGTCAAAATCTCTCTTATCTGCGCCTGTTGCTGCGGCGTTAAGCCTAAGTTCTTAGTCATCTCTTCTAATCTTCTATTAATTCGCTCTTCATCCTTCTTTGCCATCTCCTCGGGAGTCATCTGTTGACGCTGCTGCATGCCGGGCATCCCCTGCCCTGCAGGCTGCGCGAAAGCCGGCTGAATAGTAAATATAGCAACGACCACTGCCACAAAAAAACTTTGCTTAAACATATCTCTCCTTGTGTAGTGACACAACACCGGCGCAATTTTCGCCACGGGGCGAACACTGGCCCAATTCTTATAAGGGCCAGGTGCCGATTAGCGCCGGGTGTTAATTTTGCCTATTCCCTAATAAATTCCTTTGCTGCTTTTAATGGGTCTGAGGCCTCAACTATCGGCCTGCCCACAACCATAAAATCGCTGCCTGCTGCTATAGCGTCAGCGGGCGTCGCGACCCGCTTTTGATCCCCTTGATCGCCGCCCTGAGCCCTTATGCCTGGCGTCACAATAATAAAATCTTTTCCGCACTCGCGGCGCACAGCAGCAGCTTCCCACACGGAGCAGACCACGCCATCAAGGCCGGCCTCTTTAGCCGAAAGGGCCATGGCAACGACCTTCTTCTGCGTATCTTCGGCCTGCTCATTGCTCGTCAATACGGTCACTCCGACAATCTTAGGCCTATCGATATTTAATTTTTTAGCCCTCTCGGCAGCCGCTCTTGCAGCAAATTGCATCATCTCCTGGCCGCCTGAAGCATGGACAGTCATCATAAAAACAGGAAAACAGATTGATGCTCTAACTTCCTGTTCGATATTCGGAAATGTGTTAGAGACGAAAACCGGCTCACAACTCAGCCCAGTTCCTGAGGTAACACCCGAAAATACTGTCTTTGGGATATCGTGAAATTTCAAATCTAAAAATACCTTCGCCCCTTTCTGACCGACCATTTCCACAGCCTTGAGCCCACAGGCGGTGAACAGCTGCATACCTATTTTAAACAACTCCACCGTCGGATAGAGAAGTGTCGCCAGTTGCTCCGCCTTCTCCAGATTTTCTACATCGAGTGCGACTATAAGTTTTGCTTTCATCTTTTCCTATTAACTATAACCTATTGACCATGTACTGTTTAGTTGACATTAAGACTCCCTATCAACTCATTGACGTCTTTGAAATTTTTATCTGCCAGATAAGACGAGATGCCTTCAAGCACTTCAAGGCTTGCGCCGGGATTGACAAAGTTCGCGGTCCCTATTGCAACAGCTGACGCTCCGGCAATGATAAATTCTACTGCATCGCGGGCGTTCATAATGCCCCCCATGCCGATAACCGGCAGGCTGACTATGTTATGCACCTGCCAGACCATGCGCAAGGCTATGGGTTTTATGGCAGGCCCGCTCAAACCTCCGGTTATATTGCCTAAAACAGGTTTTCGTTTATCCACGTCAATAGCCATGCCTAAAATCGTGTTGATAAGGCTGATGGCATCAGCCCCTCCTTCCTGCGCAGCTCTTGCGATACGCGTAATATCGCAGACATTGGGCGAGAGCTTGACTATTAAAGGCAGAGGCGTAGCCCGGCGCACGTCTTTGACTAAGCGCAGCGTCAGGCCACTATCCTGAGCTATTATCTTATCTTTATATTCAATATTAGGGCAAGAAATATTAAGCTCAAAAGCGCTGACTTCCTCATAAGAGCTCAAAGTCTTTACTATCTCAACGTATTCGTCGTTAGTCTCTCCTCCTACGCTTACTATCAATTTGGTTTTTAAGCCCTTATAATCTTTAAGCTTATTCTTTATAAAATCGTCAAGGCCGTTATTCTGCAGGCCTATGGAATTAAGCATGCCTGCGGCCGTCTCGGCCAACCGCGGCGGCCTGTTGCCTTCGCGCCTGTGCCTCGTTATCGTTTTAGTGATGATGGCGCCGAGCTTTGAGGGGTCAACATAGTCCTTGAATTCGTTGCCGTAACCAAAGGTGCCTGAGGCAACCATAACAGGATTCTTTAGCTTGAGGCTTCCTATATTTACTTTGAGATTTGGTTTCATGGTCATTCTTTCCAGATGATCTCGCTTGAGTCAAATACTGGGCCGTCGTGGCATATACGCTTGTAACCTGAGGTAGTCCGTATAACGCACCCGAGGCAAGCGCCTAAACCGCAGCCCATGAATTCTTCCAGCGAAATTTGGGCCGGCACGTTATATTTATGGGCTATCACGGAAAGCGCCGCCAGCATCGGCTTGGGCCCACAGGCGCAAATGTTGGATAGGGCCGACGGTAAAAGACTTTTTAACAAATCCGTAACGCGGCCCTTAAACCCCTTTGATCCGTCCTCGGTCGCAACATGCACCTCGCAGCCTAAATCCTTAAATTCTTTCTCGCGCAGAATATCGTTCTTAGTCTTCACTCCGATAAGAACAATGGGGCCTGGGTTCCCGGTTCCCGGTGTTCGGTTCTCGGTCAACTTTTTTGCCAGGAAGAAAAGCGGCGCCACTCCCATGCCGCCTGCAACCAAATAAACCTTTTTGGCCTGCGCTATCTTATCCATATCAAAACCATGCCCTAAAGGGCCCAGACAGTCCAGCCCGGAAAGAGGTTTTTTCTGCGACAGAAGCTGCGTCCCCTTGCCTACCACTTCGTAAAGGACGCGCAGCGTCAGCATGTTTTTTTTACGGCTTTCGCACACATCGTGAATACTGAAAGGCCTGCGCAATATAGGATCATAGGAATCTTCAACCCTGACATGGATGAATTGGCCGGGTAACGCTGACTTAAAACTTGCGGGTACGGACAGCTCAAGAAGAAGCCGGCATTCTTTTATGAATACGTTGTTTAATATATCTACCTTCATGTAGAGGTCTTCCCCTCTTCCCGGCTCGTCAGTTTCTTTTTGGAAATGATCTCCCTGATCTCCTCCATACATCTTTGTTTGCTGTCCTCTGATATCTTTATCTGTTTGGCTGCTTCATCAAGCATCCCCTGCCCCAGGGCATTAAACGCGAGGTAACTTGCTTTCACAGACTGCAGATACGAGATATGGGATTTTTTAAAAGTCTCCGGTACAAAAAGATTGTTGAGCTCAAAATATAGCTCATCCATATACTGTTTGGCAGACTCAAAATCTTCTCTTGTAGCCGTCGTCAGATTCATGTAGATGTTCTGAATGGCGGAGAACTTATCCACATATTTCTTTAATATCTCATTAAACCTCTGGTAATATTCGGACTCTTCCCTGCTAAGCGATTTCCTCAATTCCTGTTCGGAGAACGTAGGGTCAGCCTTCTTACCCTGGCTCTCTTTATAAAGGGATATCTCGTATACTTTAGGGCCGCTTTCATTAACCTCTACCCTTAGGCTTTCAACTTCCTTAAGGTATGGTATCTGCGACTCCACAGTATCCTTACCCAACTCTATCTTCTCCACGTCTTCTGTAAAAAAACTGACCTGGACGGAATCTCCTGAGCCAATATCAAGAGCAAAAAGATAGCGCCGCTCCGACTTACCCACGAGCCTGCCATCATAACTCTTGCCGTTTTTAAGGTAGATCTTATCGGCGTAGGCGAGTGAACAACTCGCCACGGATAACAAGGCCGCAACAATGGTTAACCCGAACTTTTTCAAAATACTTTTCTTCATCGCTCGCCGTCTATGGTCAATAGTCTCTATTCGATGGTTCCGCCTATTAACTATGAACTATATACTATAACCTATTTACTATTAACTATTTTCTACTATGATACGCCTGGAGCGACTTTACGTCTAAATCTTTTTTTAAGAGGACTTCAATACCGTTGACCGATGCCTGGGCCCCTGAAATAGTCGTGATACAAGGCACACCGTGCATGATCGCTGTTGAGCGTATCTTTACCTCATCTTCGCGCGGTATCCTGCCTGAAGGCGTGTTTATGATAAGGTTTATCTTGCCGTCTTTGATATAGTCTAAAATATTAGGCCCGCCCTCATAGACCTTTTTAAGCGTCCGGACCTCCATGCCGCTCTTCTTTAAAGCCTTGGCCGTGCCTCCGGTCGCGACGACGCCAAATCCAAGGTCAAAGAGCCTCTTGGCAATAAAAATAATGCTCCTTTTATCTTTATCCCTGACGCTGATAAATACGTTACCCTTGACCGGAAGATTCTGGCCGGCCGCGAGCTGGCTCTTTATGTACGCCCTGCCGAAATCTTCGTCAATACCCATGACTTCACCCGTTGATTTCATCTCAGGGCCGAGCATGATATCAACGCCGGGGAACCTATTGAACGGAAACACAGACTCTTTGACAGAAGAATATTCGGGAATGATCTCTTTGGTAAAACCTAAGTCTTTTAACTTCATGCCGGCCATGACTTTGGCCGCGAGTTTGGCTAAAGGCACACCTATGGCTTTTGAAACAAAGGGCACAGTCCTTGATGCCCGCGGGTTAACCTCTAAAATATAAACTTTATTGTCTCTGACCGCGTACTGCACGTTCATCAGGCCTACGACCTTCAGTTCCTTGGCCATAGCGACTGTCGCCTGCCTGATCTTATCAATCACGCTTTCGCCTAAAGAATACGGCGGAAGGACCATAGCCGAATCACCGGAGTGGATGCCGGCCTCCTCTATGTGTTCTAAAATGCCTGCCACGACGAACGTTTCCCCATCGGCGATCATATCCACATCAACTTCAATCGCGTCTTCCAAAAATTTGTCTATTAAGATGGGATGCTCTCCTGATACCTTGCTCGCCTCCACGATAAACTTCTCTAAAGTATCCTCGTCATAGACTATTTCCATGGCCCGGCCGCCTAAAACATAAGACGGCCTTACCAAAACGGGATAGCCTATCCTTGAGGCGACGGCTTTCGCTTCATCAAAAGTGCGGGCTGTGCCGTTCGGCGGCTGCCTCAGTTTTAATTTATCCAGCATATTCTTAAACTTCTCGCGATCCTCAGCGATGTCAATAGACTCAGGGCTCGTGCCTATGATATTGACACCGGCTTTCTGAAGCGAGAGCGTCAAGTTCAGGGGCGTCTGCCCTCCGAGTTGGACTATGACACCCCACGGTTTTTCTTTACTTATGATGTTCAAGACATCTTCCTTTGTCATCGGCTCAAAATATAACTTATCCGATGTATCATAGTCGGTGGATACGGTCTCGGGATTGCAATTGACCATGATCGTCTCGCAACCAATCTCTTTTAAAGCAAAAGAGGCGTGGACGCAGCAATAATCAAACTCTATGCCCTGGCCTATCCTGTTAGGGCCTCCTCCCAGTATCATGACCTTCTTTTTATCTGAAACCCTCACCTCGTCTTCTGTTTCATAAGTAGAATAAAAATAAGGCGTGTATGCCTCAAACTCCGCGGCGCACGTATCAACGAGTTTATACGTCGTTACTATCCCGCTGGCACTCCGCAAAGAAGTTATTTCATCTTCCGTGGAATTGGTCAGGCCGGCTATTTGCTTATCTGAGAACCCGAGTTCTTTCGCGCGCCTTAAGAGTTCTTTGGTCATCTTGGAATTTTTCAAAATAGCCTCAAAATCAACGATATCCCTGATATTTTCCAAGAACCAGGCGTCAATGGCTGTAAGCGACTGTATCTGCTCAAGAGGCATACCTTGCCTTAGCGCGTCGCCTATATAAAATATCCTGACGTCATTAGGTGTTTCAAGTTTCTGCGTGATATGTTCCATCAAATGCTCGCGGGTATCAAAATCTTTTTCCCGGACAACGGAGTCCAAACCGGATTTTTTGATCTCAAGGGAACGCAGGCCTTTCTGAAGGGCCTCCTTAAAGGTCCTGCCTATGGCCATGGCTTCGCCAACGGACTTCATAGACGTGCCTAATCTGGGATCAGCGCCCGGAAATTTCTCAAATGTAAAGCGCGGGATCTTAACAACGCAATAATCTATCACAGGCTCAAAAGACGCGGGCGTTTCTTTAGTTATGTCGTTAGGGATCTCATCAAGCGTATAACCTACGGCGAGCTTAGCGGCTATCTTGGCTATGGGGAAACCCGTAGCCTTGGACGCGAGCGCCGATGACCGGGACACGCGCGGGTTTATTTCAATTATGACCATCCTGCCGTTTTTTGGGTTGATGGCGAACTGGACATTGCAGCCTCCGGTATCAACGCCTATCTCTCTTATTGCGCGTATAGCGGCATCGCGCATATTCTGGTATTCAACATCTGTAAGCGTCTGCGCGGGCGCGACAGTTATGGAATCCCCGGTATGCACGCCCATCGGGTCAAAGTTCTCTATGGAGCAGATGATGATGACGTTGTCTTTTCTGTCGCGCATGACCTCAAGCTCAAACTCTTTCCACCCTATCACCGACTCCTCAAGAAGCACTTCATGGATCATGCTGCATTCCAGGCCGCGTGATATCAGGTCTTCAAATTCCTGCATGTTGAACGCGATGCCGCCGCCGGTCCCGCCTAAAGTAAAACTCGGCCGTATGACGATAGGCAAGCCAAGAGACGCGACGGCTTTTCTGGCCCCAGCTTTTGATTTCACGTTGCTGCTACGCGGCAGGTCAAGGCCTATCTTAAGCATAGCCTTCTTGAACAGATGCCTGTCTTCCGCCTTTTCTATTGCCCTGCGGTCAGCGCCTATCATTTCAACGCCGTATTTCTTTAAAACGCCTTTTTTGGCAATAGCAACAGCGACGTTCAGGCCTGTCTGGCCGCCCATAGTCGGAAGAAGCGCGTCAGGCCTTTCTTTTGCGATGATCTTCTCAACGAATTCAGGCGTCACAGGCTCAATATAAGTAGCATCCGCGAACTCCGGGTCAGTCATTATGGTCGCCGGATTAGAATTGACCAAAACGACTTTATAACCCTCTTCTTTAAGCGCTTTGCACGCCTGAGTCCCTGAATAATCAAACTCGCAGCCCTGCGAAATAATGATCGGCCCGGAGCCGATTATCATTATTTTTTTAATGTCTTTTCTTTTTGGCATGGCTCCTCATCATATCCGTGAAACGACCGAATAAATAGCCCGCGTCATGCGGGCCAGGGCCTGCTTCCGGATGATACTGGACGCAAAAGAGCGGCAGCTTTTTGTGCCTGATCCCCTCTGTCGTCTTATCATAGAGATTTACGTGCGTGAGCTTGACGGACTTATCCTTTATAGAATCCATATCCACGCAGAAACCGTGGTTCTGGGCTGTGATCTCCACCTTTTTTGTCTCAAGGTCCATCACAGGGTGATTGCCGCCATGATGCCCGTATTTCAATTTATACGTCTTACCGCCAAGAGCGCAAGCCAAAAGCTGGTGCCCCAGACAGATGCCGAACAAAGGCAGGCGGCCTATAAGGCCCTTTATCTCATCTACCACATAAGACAATGCCGCGGGATCACCCGGGCCGTTAGACAGAAAAACTCCGTCCGGCTTAAGGGCCAAGACATCTTTGGCTGTTGTCGTGGCAGGCACGATCTTAACGCAACAGCCTGCTTTGACCAACGATCTCAAACTGTTGTATTTGATGCCGAAATCAAAAGCAACGACAGAGAACTCTTTTTTCCCCGCGCCCCATTCGTAAGGGTATGAACAAGTCACTTCCTTTATCAGATCCCTGCCTATCATGCCGGGTGACGCAAGGCATTTAGCTAAAAGACTCTCTTTGTCAAGATCAAGCGTGGATACAATACCGCGCATTGCGCCAGAAAGACGCAGCCTGCGCGTGAGGGCGCGCGTATCAACACCCTCAATTGCTACGATCTTATGCTTAGCCAAATAATCCGCCAGAGGCCACCTGCCCCGCCAATTTGAATACACGCGGGATCTCTCTTTGACTACAAAGCCTTCAACCCAGGGCCTGGCGGATTCCAGGTCTTCATCATTGGCTCCATAATTACCTATCAGCGGATAAGTCATGGTCACGATCTGCCCCTTATAAGATGGGTCAGTCAATATCTCCTGATATCCGGTCATTGAGGTATTAAAAACAACCTCGCCTAAGGCCTCGCCTTCAGCGCCAAAACTAACACCTTCAAGCATAAACCCGTCTTCTAGAAGCAATATGGCTTTTTTCATTATATTTTATGCTTAATTACTCCACTTTTTATGTTATTTTACCTAATTTTATGGTAGATTACTCCACTTTATTGGTATTACTGACTGGTAAATACACGTCTTTTTCAAGCTCAACCTCGCCTGTCTTAGGCCTTACAAATTTGAACCGCAACATACTAAAGGGTTTATGATACGCACCCGCACCCATAAGGGAAGTTATATCAAATTCCTTATCCTCTTTCAACGCAAGGCCACCTAACACATATGGCTCTTGCCCTACTTTCTCATCGTTTATAAAGGCATCCAGAGCCAGAGATGTTATGGCGGTCTCACCCGTGTTTTTAACGCGCAAGGCGAGGATCATCTGTTTGGATGATATTTTTTTGAAATAAATATCTATGACACTGAAATCCGTACTTTTGGGTACGTCAGACACATCAACAAAGTCTTTTGTTACATATGTCTGACAATCTATATTCACATTATCCCTGTTTTCATCCGCATCCAGTTTGACAATATCTTCATATGCCCCGGCATAATCTCCTTTTGTGCCAAAACCGATCAGGATCTCTACGTCGTTTATTTTCTTTTTCCCAATAAGAGGCGGCGCAATATCCCAATCAGCAAATACTTTATAATGCCCTGCCCCGAGGTGTTCTATCTTATAATAAATAAGCGAGGAAGTTAGTGAATCAGGTTCAATTTTTTGATAAGGCAAGCCGGGAGCTATGACAAAACTTCCCCCTGCATCTTTTGCAAGATATACGTAGAGAGGGGCTTTATGTTTTGAAACCTGCTCGGGTAATTTCACAGACCCTGAAATACTGCCATCTCCCATGCTTGCGGCATTGAACGCGGATAAAATCCCTGCCGCACCCGATTCAGGAAGCGTACGGTCGCTTCTCTTAATAATGCCTTTAATATACTCTGTTTGGTCTGTATTAACATTTAATTGCATAGGCGCAGGCTCAATAAGAACAGCCTGGACATCCCAAGGCCTGGAAACACTCACCCGCGGCAAGGCTGTAGGAAAGAATTTCGTTTCATTAGAATACTCCTCGTCACTCTCTATCCTGTTGATATCTTCAAGATAAATTGTCGTCTTAGTAGCTTCCTCGCCTTCTCCGGATTTAAGCACAAGGAGCTGTTCATTTTTCTCTACAATACGCCCCTTCATTACGCTGCCATTCTTCAAATAGACCGCGTCACCGTAGGAGCTCAGAGGACAGAGGACAGACAACAGAAAACAAAAAGCAGAAAAAACCAATAAAGAAGCCAATTTTTTAATTTGCCGCTGTTCTTTCATTTTTTAGTTATTAGTTTTTCTTTTATCCGCCTTCTGTCTTAAATTCCTGCGCCTGGACAGAATCGAACTGTCATCACTAGCTCCGGAGGCTAGTGCGCTATCCGTTGCGCTACAGGCGCGATTTCAGTCTTCAGCTGATGACTGACGACTTACTAAAATAGGCTTAACTGCTGCTCGTCGGTTCCCTTGCGTTCTTCTTCCCCGAAAATGGAAACTTTGCCGTATTCGCCATCATAGCCGGGCAAGACTTTTACGCGCCCTAAGCGCACGCGCGCGATCCCTAAGGCAACCTTCGGATTAATGGCGCGCTGGAGTTCTTCTTGAGGCACTTTTGTCAAAATATCAAGTTCCGTGCCAAAGCGCGCCAGGATCTGACGGTATTCTCTCTCCACGCTGACAGACCCCTTGCCTACCTGCCTAACATCGGCGATAATCTCATCCAAAGGAATAAGGCTCTTAAAAGGGATGGCTCCCTCCGGCACAAAGCCTTCTTTTCTATCCGCAAGTTGAGCGACCCTGTTCAAGACTCCTATGGTCAGAGGCTTTTTGCACTTGGGGCAGCGATTCGCGTATTTCTTGGATTCTTCGGGAGAAAAACTCACCTTGCAAAGCCTGTGCCCGTCATAGTGATACTTACCTTCTTCCGGAAAAAATTCTATCGTATACAAAAATTTCTTTTTATCTTTGGCGCGCAGGCATTCGCGGATAATGCCGTAATCCAGGTCACAATCAAATACATTGGCCTCGCGGCCGATCTTTGACGGCGAATGAGAATCAGAGTTTGAAATAAGAACAAACCTGTCCAAAGCGCTCAGGCGCCAATTCATGGCAGGATCCGAAGAGAGGCCCGTTTCCAGTGCAAATATCTTGGGCGTGCTCTTTTCAAAACAATCCTCTATCTTGTCAAATCCTGACATTGAACCAAAAAGGCTGAACCACGGAGTCCAGCAATTGTGGATGATTGCAAACTCGCTTACATAAGAATTGTCATCTTTGACTTCTAGATTGTACACATCTCCTTTGTATCTTTTTATTTCTATGTCTCTTACGGGCAAATAAACATATTTATCATCTATCCAACCATGCCTTCTTTTCAATTTTGTTTTAAATTTTTTGAAGGAAGTGTCTTGTAGTAAATTGAATTTATCTTCAAAAAAAGAAAGATTGCTGAAGTGGTAATTATCATAATTGGCCCTTATTTCTCTACCGGCGAATTTATGTTTACCCCGCATCTGATGTGATTCTCTGGTATCTATCCTGATAGAAGGGATTATCCCCAACCTAAGCAAGATAATTTTCATCTGATTCATAAGGTCTCTTGAAGATGTGTATCCAGCATCCCCTCTCCACCAACCCTTGATAATTTCTGCTTGCTTCTCTAAAGGCAAATCCAACATCCAAGATGGTAGACATTTTGCATGTGCCCTTTTATCAAAAAGATCTAGATAAAATAATTTTTTAAATAGGTTAAATAAAATCTTAGAGTAATAAATTAACTCTACACCCTTGACGGTTCTTGTCGTTCGCATCTTTGATAAAGAGATCCCAAAAATATCCCGCATAATCTTCTTCACATCTTCAATATAAGCCCTTTCATTCTCATGAAAACAAAAAAATATGGCGTCGCGCCCGTTAGTATAACCTTCAGACACGTAATAGCCCACAAGCCTGCAAAAACTTGCATTGATTTTGATAACATTTTTCAGTTTTGTAATCTTATTGCCCCTGGGAGATATTTTGTCGTTGTTCAAAATATAATCTGATTTTCTTAAAAACCCGCTTACTTCAAATTCTCTTTTGTCTTTAACATTGTTTTTAAATCTCGGGAATAATAAGACATCGCCTTTTTCTATATCTTTAGCCTGACACCATACAGCTTTATAATCCTGAAAGTATCTTCGTCTACAATCATGCGTTTGAGAGCAATTCGGCCGGCACGGCGCAGAAATCCAGCGACAATCTTTATGCGTTTTTATGACATAGAAAGGATGCTCGGGCGTGGTACTTAAACCCTCCCTAAAATAATAAGGCCTGATATGATAAATCCTGCCATTGTAAGGCCTGCTTAAAACTTCCTGAACTCTTTTATGGTTTAATTTATGAGTATAAACTTGATCTTGCATAGTAACATCTTTGATTTTCTTAAAACCGGACTTGGTATGAATGACTTCATCCGGAAGAAGGCAATGGGCAGGTATCAACATGCAATTCTCATCTATGTCAAAGACGATACGGGCCAATTCCGCGGCATCCAGCCCTAAAATAGGCCGCCCGTCCGAAGCCAGATTGCCCACAGCCCCCAGCGCGCGATTGATAGCATCCACTGTTTTAAAAGAAGGCGCCAGTATCAGATTATGTATGCGGTATGTGCGATTATTCTTGGAATATATGCTTGAGACCTCAGCGGAAAGAATAAAATGGATGCCGTTGTGCGTAAACAAGCCTTTGCCCGTAGACTCCAGCTTAGACTTTAACTCCTCAAGCCACAAGTGATGCGTAAAATCGCCAGTGCCCATGAGCGTAATACCTTTTAGCTTTGCCCATTCGGCGATATGGACTATATCCATATCGCGGCTCGTAGCCCGCGAGTATTTAGAATGTATATGAAAATCCGCCACAAATTCCATCTTTTCCCTCATCGCGAATGAGACAAACTGTCCTGCTTGATTTTTCTCATTCGTTTGTTTTTCGGTATGCTATCAGACCTGCGCAGATCGTATACTCAACGACGCCTTTCAGGGTGCGGCCCAGAAATGCGGAGTTTTTTGATTTTGAAACAAAAATATCTTTAGCCACAACCCATTCTTTTTGCGGGTCAACGATTATGATGTCGGCGTCGCTGCCTGCGGCGATCCTGCCTTTATTAAGGCCTAATATCCTGGCGGGTTTAGCGGCCATTTTTTCAACCAATCCCGGCCAATCAAGTATGCCCTTATCCACTAATTCGGTAATAGCAACGCTCAACTCCGTTTCAAGGCCGACCACGCCGAATGCCGCGCGGTCAAACTCTATCTCTTTTTCGTTCTCCGTATGCGGGGCATGGTCAGAGGCGATACAATCAATGGTGTTGTCTTTTAGCCCATCCTTAATGGCTAAACAATCGCTAACACCCCGCAGAGGCGGATTTATCTTTAAATTAGTATCATAGCCCATCAGCGCATCTTCAACCAAAGAAAAATAGTGCGGAGCGGTCTCTGCTGTAACGGCTAAACCGCTCTTCTTAGCTGACCTGACAAGCTCAACTGACTCCCTGCAGCTGATGTGGGCGATATGCACGCGGCTGCCGGCCTCTTTTGCCAGCTTCAAGTCTCTTTCAACGCGCTTGTATTCGGATTCTCTTGATATACCGCGCAGCCCAAGCTGTGTTGAAACAAAACCCAGATTGATAACGCCCTGCGCGGAAAGTTTTTTGTCCTCGCAGTGACAGATCACCAAGACATCGGCTTCTTTGGCTTTTTTAAATGCCTCTCTCATAAGGCCTTCATCATCAACCGAATTTCCGTCGTCGGTTATGGCGACAGCCCCTTGGCTTTTCAAAGCTGCAATATCCGAGAGCTCTTTGCCTTGGCGGCCTATCGTAATAGCGCCGCAGACATAGACATTGGCAACCGCGGTCTTCTGTATAATACCCTTAAGTAACTGCATATGCTCAAAGGTATCCATAACGGGCGCTGTGTTGGGCATAGCTAAAACACTTGTTACGCCGCCTTTTAGCGCGGCCTTTGTACCGGAGGCCACGGTCTCTTTATCCTCGCGGCCGGGTTCCCTTAAATGAACGTGCATATCAATAAGGCCGGGCAAGACGAACTTGCCTAAAGCATCTATCACAATGTCAGCCTGGGCTTTTATATCTTTAGACACTTTAGATATGAACTTACCCTCTATCAAAACATCCATTGCGTCAGAAATACCCGCGGCAGCGTCTATGACCCTGCCATTTTTAATGAGAATAGACATAATTAGTTAGGTTTTCGGTGTTCGGTGTCCATCATTTTTTTCAACTTTTCATTCGCCTGCGCGCACAAAAATAAAGCTGCCATGCGGATCGCTATACCGTTAGTCACCTGTTCCAAAATGACAGAGTTTAAGCCGTCAGCCACGGCGCTTTCTATCTCAATACCACGGTTTATAGGCCCGGGGTGCATGATGATTATATTCTTTTTCGCCTTTGCCAGCCTATCGGTCGTAATGCCGAAATTCTTAAAATACTCCAATTGCCGCGGAAAAGCGCTCTCCGTATCGCGCTCAAACTGCATGCGCAAGACGTTAACCGCATCCGCGCCTTTAAGCGCTTCGTCAATATCGCACGTCACGCGCACACCGGTCTCTTCTATGCCCGGTGGGATCAAAATGGCGGGCGCGCACACCGTCACCTGAGCCCCCAATTTCGTCAACCCCCAGATATTAGAGCGCGCCACGCGGGAGTGCGCGATATCTCCGACGATACTCACCTTTAATCCTTCTATATTGCCCAATTTTTCCTTAAGCGTAAAAATATCTAAAAGCGCCTGTGTAGGATGCTCGTGCCACCCGTCTCCGGCATTGATAACGCTGGCGCGTAATTGGCGCGCCAGCATAACAGCAGCTCCTGAACAATTGTGGCGCACCACAATAATATCTACCTTAAGGGCCTCTATATTCTTGCCCGTATCAATAAGCGTCTCGCCTTTGCGTACGCTTGAGGATTCAGTCGCGATATTGATAACGTCTGCCGACAACCTCTTGGCAGCTATTTCAAAAGATACGCGCGTCCGGGTAGATGGTTCATAAAAAAGATTGACCACGGTCTTGCCGCGCAAGGTGGGCACTTTCTTGATCTCTCGGCCGATGACCTCCTTAAAAGAATCAGCGGTCGCCAAAAGGAGCTCTATCTCTTCTTTGCTCAACTCCTGCAACCCCAAGAGGTCTTTTCTTGCCCAGCCCATTTTCGTTATCGAGTTACTTGTGTTATTGAGTTACTTGCCTTAAACCCTATAACCCAATAACCCTATAACGAAATTATTTTTCTATGATTACTACTTCATCTTTCCCATCTATCTCTTCTAAGCGCACCTCAACAATCTCCTTCAGGGATGTAGGCAGGTTCTTT
>JBBTLH010000059.1:0-7905 GCA_038068755.1 Candidatus Omnitrophota bacterium | reverse complement strand
TCTCCGGTCACTGACCACAAGCGCAATACGAGCCTTTAATCTTCCTGCGGCGATGCTATCAATGATCGCCCCTAAATTTGTGCCATTACCTGAAGCAAACACTGCGATATTTTTCTTCATGTTACGTCTCTTTGTTTAATGACTTTAGTGGGACAGACTTTTACGCACTCAAGACAACCTGTGCATTTAGTATAATCTATACGCGCCAGATTATCTATGATTTCTATCGCGCCATGCAGGCACGCCCTCTGGCACTTCCCGCAGGCAATACAGCCCACAGGGCAAATACCCATCACAACCCTACCCGTATCGCGCGAAGAACAGGCGACATATATTCCTGCTTTCTTGATATCACAATGTATAAAAGCGTAAAGGTGTTTGGGGCAGACGTTAACGCATACGCCGCAGGCAGTGCATTTTTCTTCTAAAACCTTCGGAAAACCATCACCTGTCATGACAATAGCGTCATAAGGGCAGGCCTTAACGCATGTGCCATACGTCAGACACCCATATTGACACTCTTTCTGCCCGCCTAAAATAAGGCTTGCTGCCAGGCAATCTTTTATGCCGTAATAAAGATATTTATCTTTTGAGTTATTGCCTCCGCAACAATGAAGCGTGGATACCATCTTTGTTTTTAGCTCAAGGTCTAAGCCCAACAATTCGGCCAGGGTCTTCTTGCTCTCCTCTGCCATAGAAACACAGGCGTGCAGGTCTAACTCACCCGAAAGCAGAGCTTCGGCAAAACCAACGCATCCGGCCTTTCCGCACGCCCCGCAGTTAGCTCCCGGAAGCTTAGCGATTATCTTCTCAAGCGCAGGGTCAACAGGCACGCGGAATTTGCTGGCTGCAAAAGCAAGACAAAGCCCGAATAAGATCCCAAGGCTGCCTAACGTTATAATTGGTGGAAAAAGATCTTTCATTATTTGATTCCCAAAAGCCCCATAAAAGCCAAACCCATAATGGAAGCAATGATAAAAGCTATCGGCAATCCTTCAAGAGACTCCGGTATATCCGCCAATTCTAAACGTTCCCTGATGCCGGACATAAGAAGAAGCACCAACATAAAACCAAGTCCCGCGGCAAATACCTGCAGGACGGAATAAGCAAAGCTCCATGCTATAGGCCTGCCCGCCGCGAAAAAGTCCTCAGTATTGATAACCGTGACACCCAAAACGATGCAATTGGTCGTGATCAATGGCAGATAAATACCTAACGCCCTGTAAAGGATGGGTGATACTTTTAAAATAACCATTTCAATAAACTGCACGGACGAAGCGATTATTAAAATAAATACGACGGTCCGCATATAGCCTATATGGAACGGCAAAAGAACATACGCGTAAACAGCCCACGTCATAATGCCTGAGATAAGAAGCACAATAATAACAGCCAGGCCCATGCTTATAGCCGGCTTTGTCTGTTTAGACACACCCAGAAAAGGACACAGCCCCATAAACTTAAAAAGAATATAGTTGTTGGTTATGATATTCGCGATTAAGATCGCAAGGACTTTATCCATTTGATCCCTCCCATAAGCAGCCCCAAGACCAAAAGCGCTCCCGGGGCCAATACCAAGACTGCCGCGGGCTCAAAAGCAACAGGTATTGCAAAACCAGCAAACTTTCCGCTGCCTAATACTTCGCGGATAGACGAAATTACAAATAAAGCCAGAAAAAATCCCACGCCCATGCCTAAGCCGTCCATAAAAGACGCCAGAACCGGGTTTTTAGAAGCAAAGGCCTCTGCGCGGCCTAAGATGATACAGTTGACCACTATTAAGGGAACATATACTCCCAATGCTTTATCCAACGCCGGAGCATACGCCTTCATCACCATTTCCACGATACTGACAAATGCCGCTATAACTACGACATAACAAGGTATCCGTATCTTATCCGGAATAATATTCCTCATCATTGAAATGATGACGTTGGAAAAGACCAGCACAAAAATAACAGCTGCTCCCATGCCAACCGCGTTATTGACAGACGTTGAGACAGCCAAAGTAGGGCACAACCCTAACACAATAAAAAATATCGGGTTCTCTTTGAAGATGCCCTTTGTAAATTCGCCGAGGAGTCTCTTCATCAGCCTACTCCGTATCTTTTAGGTTTTACAAAACGGTCTATCAACGGGACCGTGGCGTTGGCTATGAGTATGGCGTAACACACGCCCTCCGGATAGCCGCCCCACAGGCGTATCACGCTTGTCAATAGGCCGCATGTGACGCCAAAGATGACCTGGCCTGTTTTGGTTATAGGCGAGGTTACGTAATCCGTTGCCATAAATACGGCGCCAAGGACAAGGCCTCCGGAGAGGATGTGGAATAAAAAATCGCCTTTAAAGATTTGCGTAAAAATAGCTACGGTAAAAATAAAACTACACGGTATATGCCACGTGATGATCTTTTTATACAAAAGATAAATGCCTCCGAGCAATAAAGCAAAGATGCACACCTCGCCAAGACAGCCGCCTTTATTGCCCAAAAAAAGATCCCAGTAAGTCAATCCCATATCAACTACGCTGTTCGCTTTGCCTTCTTTTAATAAGCTCAACGGTGTCGCCTGGGTAACAACATCGTATACAAAAGGCTTATTAAATACCGTCAAATATTTTGGCCAGGCCGCCATCAAAAAAGCCCTGCCAACCAAAGCCGGATTGAATATATTCCTGCCTAAGCCGCCAAAAGCCTGTTTGCCTATGGCAATGGCAAAAAAACTGCCAAAAACCCCCACCCAGAGAGGGCAGTGGGCCGGGAGATTAAACGCAATAAGAAGGCCGGTCATAAAAGCGCTGCCGTCTGATACGGTAACCGGCTGCCTGCGGCCTTTTTGTATTATGTACTCTGTAACCATAGCGGTGATAATGCACGCTGCGGCTAACCAGAATCCGGCCTTGCCAAAGACGCCTATGCCTATTATACCCGCGGGTATTAGGGCAATGTTGACCGTCCACATAATGGACGCTACGGATTCTTTCTTTGCGATATGCGGCAAAGAAGAAACGATATATTTATCTGCCATGGACACGCCCCATTATCTCTTTGGCTTTTTCTTTAATAGAATCAATGACCGCGCGCGATGTTATGGTAGCGCCCGTGATCGCCTGCACACCATTACCCAGATCATCGGCATTCTTACCCATGAACTGCCCCAGAAACCATAATGAATCTATTATTTTGGTGCCAATGCCTGGCGTCTCATTCTGAGATAGGATCTTTATGCGCGAGATAAAGCCATCCTTATCCATGCTTACCATGGTAACTATTTCTGCTGAATAGCCTTTTTTAGAAGCCTTGAACACATAGCCTAAAACCCTCTTGTCCGGGCCAAACGCTATATAATAAATGATATTTTCTCCTTCTTTGACAGCTTCAAAACTTTTTGCCTCAGGCAAAACCTCCCTTAAGCCGCTCTCTTCCCGTAGCGCTTGCTGGCTTAAGATAATAGGGTTTGTCAGGCTATAGACAGCGCCCAGCATAGCCGACGCTACAAAACAGATGACAGCCAACGTCAACGCGTATCTGAAGTAATCACTTCTTCCCACTTCTTATCCTCACCTTAGCGGCTTTTATTGCCTGGACTATATTACGACGGCCGGGGCATAAATAGGCGCACAAGCCGCATTCGATACAATCTAATATACCGTATTCTTCTGCAAGGTCTAACCTGTCCTTTGCAATAGCAAGAGCTATAAACCCCGGATTCAGGCCCACCGGGCAATGCTCTAAGCACTCTCCGCAACGCACGCAAAAACGCTCCTCTTCTTTTTTTTCCCCGGCCTCATCTAAGAGAATGATGCCGCTAGTGCCCTTGATCACAGGAGTATCCATGGTGAATTGGGCGATGCCCATCATGGGCCCGCCCATAATGATCTTTTTAGGCTCGCGAACTCGCGGGCCGCACTGTTGGACAAGGTCTTTAACAGGCGTGCCTATCCTGGCCAGAATGTTTTTCGGATAAGTAAGGCACTCGCCTGAAACAGTAATGACCCTTTCATAAAGAGGCTTGCGCAAATACACAGCCTCATAGATCGCATAGATCGTAGCGACATTGTGAACAAGGACGCCTATATCAAAAGGGAGTTTACCCGAAGGGACTTCTCTGCCCAGGCAAGACTTGATGACTTGTTTTTCTCCTCCCTGCGGATAACCCGTCTTTAAAACTACGATCCCCCAGTTGAACATCCTGGCTCGCTCTCGCATCGCTCTTATAGCCTGCGGCTTGTTATCCTCTATGGCGATATAACAATTATGAGACTTTACTATCTTTGTGATGAGCTTTACGCCTTTTATGATCTGCTCGGGCTTTTCAACCATCAGGCGATAATCTGTAGTCAGGTAAGGCTCACACTCAACGCCATTGACAATAAGATCATTGATAGGCTTAGGTGGAGTAAGTTTGATATGGGAAGGAAAAGTCGCGCCGCCAAGGCCTACTATACCGGCCTCAAAGATTATCTGTCGTAGTTCCTCAACGGATAAGGCATCCACCTCTTCAGGGCTGCGTGGCACCATATCCTCATGGCCTTTGTCTAAAGAATCTCCTTCAATGGCAATACCGCGGCAAAACCCCATTAAAGGATGAGGATAATCGCCAATGGCTTTTACCACCCCTGATATAGAAGCGTGTACCGGTGAAAATACGCCTCTATCAGAAGTAGCCAGGCACTGGCCTCGCTTAACAAGATCGCCTGTTTTGATCTTTATAATATCAAGGGGTTTGCCTAAGTGCTGCAAGAGGGATATAAAAACCCTGGGAGGCAGGGAAGCCGGCTCAATGCTCTTGTCTTCAGTGAGATTCTTGTGTTCTTGTAATTTTATCATTTCTTCCCAAAAGACCTATAAGGCCTATTAAAAAAAGTAAAGAACTCACAGTCAAAAGAATCTCAACAGAGCCGATATGGTCTGCCAAGGACGCTGAAATGAGCATGGCCAGCAAAAAGGCAAGATGGACCACTATTTCAAGAGAACTAAAGACCTTCCCCCGCATAGAATTATCAGTAAACTGTTGGACCATGGTATTAGAGATCACCATGACAGGAGAAACTACCAAACCAAGAATAAAAGCTAACATCAATGCTATTAAAAGGTTTGGTATCTTTAAAACTGCAAAGACGAATGAGAATAATACCATCCCGGCCAGTAAAATGCAAGCAAAAACTGTCTTAAAGCCCGACGCCTTATAACCAAACCTGCCATAAGCCAAAGTACCTAAAAACAGCCCCATGCCAAGCGCTACGACAAGAAACCCTATCTCTTTTGTGACTGAAGAAAAGGCCTTCTGCACAAAGACAATTGATACCACGTAGATAGAGCCCAGAGCCGCCCACAAAAGAAAAAGTATGCCAAAACATGACCTTATTTGTTTCTGGCTCTTTAAAAAAATAAGCGCTTCTTTCATCTCATTAATAGCTGACTTACGTATGACTTCAGCTATTTCCTTGCCGACGTCTATAAGGCGCTCCTTTTTAAGGTCTCTGATGGCCTTAGTACTTAAGAAAAATATCATAATGCCTGAAATAAGAAAACTCGCGCCGTCTATCAAAAATCCGCCTTCAGCTCCGACCATACCTACAAGTATGCCGCCTAACCCTAAGCCAAACATCGCGGCCACCATGCCCGTGGTATTTACGAGCGAATTGGCTAAGAGCAGGTCATCGCTTTTGACGAGATCCGGTATGATGGACATCTTGGCCGGGACATAGAACCTGCCTATGGAAAATACCAAAAAGACAATGATATAAATAGGCAAAAGCGAATTCAAACGGATAAAATAAAAAGGGATGAGCAAAACCAAGATACCGCGCAGGATGTCACAGACGACCATGGTGCGCCTGCGGTCCCACCTGTCAACATAGACGCCTGCAATGGGCCCTATAAGAAAAACCGGGATTATAGTGAAGCTCATTAGCTTGGCCATCTGGACAGTTGAGCCCGGCGCGAAATGATATATAAGCGCGATGAGCGCCATCTGATTTAACCTATCCCCAAATTGAGAAATGATCTGACCGGCCCAAAGGAGGGAAAAGTTACGGTTTCCCAGGATATTCCTGAATCTCGCCATAGATATATTGAATTTCCAGACTACGCAGCAAAACTCTGCTTCGTCGGGATTTCGCTAAAGGCTCCTGCGGGATAACCGCAGGAGCACATTGTGCTCAAAAGCCGATGAGTGGAATCGAACCACCGACCCACGCTTTACGAAAGCGTTGCTCTACCAACTGAGCTACATCGGCATAAGTTTGATGGTAATTATAACAAAAGGGTATTAAGAACTCAAGGAAGTTTCCTGAATATGGACTTATACGGGTTAAAGATAAAAAAAAGTAATATGTATAGTCCAAAAACCAGCCAAAGTGGAATGCTGGGGAACTCATACGAAGCAAAAGGGAGGCCGCAAAAAAGACTGTTTATTTTTAAAAGAAGAAAGATAAAAAACTCTACAGCCTGAGCTATCGGACGCGCCAAACACAAAGAAAAACTCCCCAGGGCTGCCAGAACGAATCCTGAGGTCACGACCAGCATAGCTAAAGGTACGATCACCATATTAGCCGGGACCGTTATGGGGGAAAAACTCCCAAAGACACCCGCAAGCAAGGGCGCCGTACCTATCCAGGCGCACAGAGAAACAGAAAAATAACTTATAACTACCTGCCAGGCTCTATTGATGCCGCGATGTCTAAAGATACCGTTTATCTTGGGGAAAAGCCAGACAATAAAAAATACGCTTAAAAACGATAGTTGAAACCCGATGTTAAATAACTGCAGCGGGTCAAAAACCAATATTAAAATAGCGGCCAAAGCCAAACCATTATAAAAAATGGGGTTGCGTTCTATCAAATAACTGGACAAAAGTACAATAGTCATAACGGTCGCGCGTACCACCGGGCTGGATGAACCGGTAAGGAAACAATAAACTACCAAAAGCGCCATGGTAAGCAAAAAACGCAGGGTTCTCGGTATCCTTATAGCTTTGAAAAACAGTAAAAAAATAAAAGCCAGAAGCGCCGTATGTGAGCCGCTAACCACCATGATATGCCAAGTCCCGGTCTTGACCATCATATCGCGCACCGGGCGCATCGCTTCACCTTGTTCCCCCAAAAGAATTCCTTCAAGGATGACCGCTGAAAACTTGCCCACTGACGAAGCAATTGTATTTTTCATCCGGCGCTTCAAATCAAGGCTCAAGTGTTTTAGCCCGTTCCCTCCTCCTCGGCCGATGCGCTCAACAAAACCATATTTTTTGACGCTCAACACAACCGCAGCCCCGCTTCGCGGGACGCTGGAAACCGCAGCGCCTTTTTTCCTTAAAAACCCGAATGGCCTGTGAAGAGAGCCTTCAAGGATAAGCGCGTCGCCATAGTTAAGATCAAGCTTTTGATAACACTGCACAAAAACCTTTCCGGAAATTTTATAGGCAAAAGCGCCTTTTTTTAATTCAAAGGCTTCAAGCATAAAAGATATCTTTTTGCCTGAGACATAAGGTTCAGAGATAACGATACCTTTAACCTGCACCGCCTGTTTAGCAAACTCCGCCGCGCGGACTATAGAATCAGGCGCCGGCGTTTGTGAATTTGCAAACGTCATGGCGCCGATGAAAAAAGCGCAGGTAAATAAGAAAAAATGCGACCACCCTCTTTTTCTTAATAAAATGATCCCCATGGACACACAAAAAAGAGCCAGAGAAAAAATGATGTAAAAAACGCTGCGGCTGTATGACTCAAAGATGATACCTGAGCAAAAGAATATCACCCACGGCACAAGGGGCGGCAAGCAAAGCTTCTCAAGCCGCTCAAGGATATAAGTCCTGATATTCATAGTGAATTACCACCAACTTTGTCGGTAACTTCTTAAAAGAAAAAATTGGTTGGGCGTAGGCGACTTCAAAGGAGAGCATAAAA
>JBBTLH010000058.1:0-7833 GCA_038068755.1 Candidatus Omnitrophota bacterium | reverse complement strand
GTTCCTGATTGTGGGCTTAAAGAACCTTCCATTGCTTTTGCATAAGTCAATAGAGGTATATTTATGATGAAATCTCGGTGATCTTTACCTTAGTTAGTTCCTGCCTGTGGCCGTGTATCCTGCGTGAGCTTTTGCGACGGCGATATCTAAAAGAGATCACCTTGACTCCCCTGACCTGTCCTAAAACCAAACCTGTCACCTTGGCCCCTTTGACATAGGGCTGGCCAATCTGGACATTGTCGTTGTCGCACAGAAGAAGGACCTGGCTAAATGTCACATCTTTCTCATTAGGGATACGCTCAATATTTAAGACATCGCCCACAACTACTTTTTCCTGCTTACCGCCTGTTTGAATAATAGCGTACATGATCTTTCTCCTATGTAAGGATGACCTTCTCAATATGGAACGAAACGTTTGATTTTACTTCTATTCTGGCCCCAAATCTTCTGCCAATATTGCGCAAAGCCTGAAAATTTTCGTTATTAAGACTTGCGGCTACATCAGCATGCACTTCCAGAGTGACTTTTCTGGTTTTATGATTTGTAAGATGACTCTTTAAGTCACGCATTGCATTAAGGGCTATGGAAAAAGCTGATTTGACCTTGCCTTTTCCCTGGCAATAAGGGCAGTCTTTATAGGAAATACTCTCTAGCGTCCGATGCGTGCGTTCCCGCGTCATCTGAACCAACCCCAGCTTTGACAAGCCTAAGATATCCGTCTTGGCGCGGTCGCTGGCCAGAGCTGATTTAAAACAATTGATCAATTCCCTCCGATGCCTATCCTCCATCATATCAATAAAATCAATGACGATAATACCTCCCACATCCCTAAGACGAAGCTGGCGCGCTATTTCTATGGCGGATTCGCAATTGACTGAAAAAGCCATCTCCTCCTGAGAAATGTTCTTCTTGCGGAACTTTCCGGAGTTCACATCAATGACGGTTAAACCTTCGGTCGGTTCAATAACGACATACGCCCCGCTCTTTAAAAATACCTTATTGGAATAAAGGCGCTCTATCTCTTCTTCAATACCTTTCTTCTCAAACAACGGAGTCTTGTCGCGATAGAACAGGACAGTGTTGACCAAACGTCCCATGTAATCCTTGACAAACCTGAAGACCCTCTTAAACTCTTCTTTTGAATCTATCAAAATGCACCCTATTTCCTCGTTGAAGTAATCGCGTATCATGCGCAAGACGATATCGTAATCTTCATAGATAAGAAAAGGCGCGTTTCGCCTCTTAGAAGCTTTATCAATACGGTCCCAGAGCCTCAAAAGTAGCGCTAGATCACGATGCATCTCTTTATCGGTGGCTCCCCACGCCACCGTCCTTATGATCAATCCCATGTAGTTGGGCACTTTCAATTCACCCAGTATAGAACGCAGACGCTTGCGTTCGGCGTCGTCGTCTATCCTTTTGGATATGCCGAAATGCCTCTCATAAGGCATAAGCACCAGATATCTGCCCGGGATACTCACGTGCGTCGTCAACCGCGGACCCTTAGTGCCGAATGGTTCCTTGGTCACCTGCACAATAAGTTCCTGGCCTTCTTTTAAAGCAGGATTTTCCTGCTTTTTGACGGGAGGCGTGCCGGGGGCTAACTCTACCTCCTCGTCTACCCCTAAGCTCACGGTGTCGTTGAGATAAAGAAAACCGTTCTTTTCTCCGCCGACATTGACAAATGCCGCGCCGACTGAAGGCATGATAGTTTCAATACGGCCCTTGTAGATGTTGCCTAACGTAGTCCTGTCCTGGACGCGTTCCACGAAATAATTCTCCAGTTTCCCGTCTTCCAAAATGGCGACGCGCCTCTCCTGCTGCTCATAATTGATCAAGATCTCTTTCTGTTTCACTTTTTCTCCTCTGCTATTGACTTACGCAAAAACAATGGAAGCTTCTTTGCGCACGGTATTTTTTGCCGTCTGCTACGGCTTGCATTTTCGCTGTTACGCTCCAAAGAACGTGTCGCTACAGCTAAAATGCAATCCCTTGCAGACTCTTGCCAAAAAATCCCTGATTGTGCGCTTAAATAATCTTCCATTACTTTTGCGTATTTCTATAATTAGTAACTAAATTAATTCTTTGGACTTCAATACCTTTGGGCATAACGGCGCATAACCTGCCTAAAAGTTCGCTATCTTCTATTTTCTCGCGAAGTGCTATCTCTCCTTCTTCGCTATCCGAAGCAACGCCTAATTTCAATGCCCTCTTTAAACTTATCTTTATGCGCGGATTAAAACCCTGCGTCAAACAAACAGGCAGATCAGCCCTGCGCGCAGCCCGCGTTAAAAGCCTCATCAGGTCCAAGTGAGATATATATATCATATCGTCTTTTTTGCTGAACCTGAAAGTATACTTATAAGACTGTGTGCTCATTTAAGTCAATAACCCCGCACAGGTCATGATGTGCGGGGTTATCATAACTTTGAAAAAACTTACTTTTGCGAAGAACTTCGCAGGCCCAACTTCTGCTCAAGCTTGCTTAACTGTTCATTCGTAAGGCTATTATCATCAACGATAGTGGCCGTTATAAAAATGATCAATTCAATTTTTTCCGTATCAACGGTCGTTCTCTCAAAAAGCTTGCCAAAAATAGGTATCTTTCTTAAAAAAGGTATGCCCTCCACACTCTCATTCTTGACGTCCTTAATAAGGCCGCCGATTATGATGGTCTCTCCGCTCTTGATCATCACCTGGGTCTGCACCTCCCGCGTCGTGATGCGCGGATATTTGGCCTCAATCAAAGTCCCCTCAGTCGTTACAGCAGGATGAATTATCATATTGATATAATCTTTGGCTTTTCCGCTGACCTGAGGGACCACGTTGAGCTGTATACCGATGTCCTTATACTCCTGCAGGGAAACATTCACCGTTGTAGCTGACTGAGCGCTGACCGTAGTGTTCACGATAGGAAATTTCTCACCCACGAGTATCGTTGCTTCCTGGTTATCTAAAGTCAGGATGCTAGGCGCGGACAGCGTGTTAGTGCCCACTTTTTCTTCAAGGGCATGAAAGAGCACTTCAAACTTACTTCCGCTCAATTTCTGGAATACGAGATTCAGCCCGGTATTTGCCGAAGTTATGGCAGAAGCCTGCGGGCTGAACGCAGCCGGAGATACCAGATTACCAAGAGAATGCCCGCCAGCCTTCAGCTCTTTCGTAAAACTATTAGTTGTCACTGCCGAAGTTGCCGAAGAACCAGCTCCACCAGTCGCATAATCAAAGCCAAAATCTTTGAGTTTGTTCAGGCTTATCTCAACAAGGCGAGTCTCTATCAAGATCTGTTTAGGTTTTACGTCAATACCCTCAATCATCTTTCTGATCCTGTCTAAAACAGGAGGTATATCGCTAACAATCATGGTCCGCGAACGACTATTGACTTCTGATCCTCTGGAACGCTTTTGCTCAAAGCTGCCGCCAAATCCCCATCCGGCCTGGCCTGTGATCTCCAATATAGTAATCCTGCCGCGCGGTGAGAGTTGCGGCTCAATGGCTTTTTTGGCATCAACCGCATCAATATATTTTAAATCCACGACCTCTGTAACGGTCGGCTGGACCTGAGCCATGTCCTGTTCCATCTTTCTCTGCGTCATCAACTTTTCTAACGGAGCCACCATAATGATCTTATCTTGTTTGTCATAGGCATAACCGTATGTCTTTAAGATAACATCCAACGCCCTCTCCCAGGGGACATCCGTAATCCGCACGTTCACCGTACCCGTTACTTCGGGGCTAGCCACAATATTGACGCCGCTCTTATAAGAAATTATCTTTAAGACGTCGCGTATATCAGCCTCTTTAAAATCTAAGGTGATAGTCTCAGGCGTCTTTACTTCTTCCTCGCCGGCCGCGACCTCTTTACCAGCTCCTGCTGGAGCAACCTCTGCTGGAACAGAAGGAGCCTGTTCCGGAGCCTGCTGGGATTCTGCCAGAGTAAGTTGGGCCGCTACTTCTGCGGACGCGTTTTTCTCTTGCGCGAACGCTGGATCGCTGAATAGAAAAAAGCTCACCATGATGAAAAAAATAATGACCGCTAGGTCTGGAAATCTACATCGCTTCATTTATTCCTCCCTTCTCAATTCAAGCTCTACTTTTTGATTATCTTTAATAATAGTCACCTTGGCAGGGTCTATGCTGCTGACGACTGCGTCAGCTATAGACTCACCAACCCTTACTAATTCTCCGTTAATAATTGCCATGGAATCACCTTTTTGATCGTACATTATGCCCTCAAGGCGCAGGGCAGCGTTTTCCTCAGGTTCAAGATTTAAAAGATACCCCGAAAAAGAGATAAGCGGGACAAAAGGGTCTCTCTTGCCCTGATATTTGTACGAATACTTCTGTTCCTGCGCCAGAGCTCCAACAGCAAAAACCAAAGCCACGCACGCCGCTACCCAAAAAAAACAACTCCTTGATCTTAAAAGGTCCATTGGGTTTTTCAATGCTCTCATATTAAGCTTTTCTGATGGCCACTTCAAGGATTATTGTGACCGTATGTTTCGTGTAATCCTGCTGGTCCGTCTGTATCTCAATACTTTTAATGTCAAAAAATATAGGCGAACTCTCAAGCAGGGCCATGAAACGGCCCAGCTGATTAAAACCACATTTAGCAAAAATAGATATTTTTTTGCGAGAAAAAACCTCCTGGCCTTTTAGAGAGCCTTTATTGGATATCTTTGCATCGGCAGTTCCTGATTCCAGAATGGGCCTTATCTTTGAGATCCTGACCGCGCTGATATCGGCAAATTGAGAAATATTCTCAAGGGCCTTTGGCATGTCTCCTTCCGTAATGACCATCTTGCCCAACTCATCTATCTCTTTTTTCAAGTCGCTTGACCTGTTTTTAAACGTTGAGATAAACTTGGCATCATCGCGGGTGCTCTTGATCCCGACTTTAAGTTGACTGGCCTCTTTACACATACGCCCCACAGATACGAATTGAAACCGTAAGACAAAAACGGCGTCCAAAAAAAACACTACGGCCGCTATAGCTATGATAACTTTTACGTCATCTTTATAGCGTGACAGGCGGCCAAACATGTCATTGACTGCTAAATTTTTCATTTCTTTATTTCTCCGACCACGATAAAATCCACGACGTCGTAAGTCTTGATGCTGCGCCTCTGCACGGAATTAAGTTCTACCTTTGCAAAAAGCGCGGCAAACGTCTTGTTATTCTTAAGGTCCTGAAGAAATTTTCCTATTATGGACATCTCATTCTGCGTAAGAGATACGACGCTACCCTGTATCATGAGCCCGTCATTTGAATAAGTAAACCTCTCCAGCCACAATCCCTTGGGAACTGCCAGCCCAAGGCCTGACAAAAACTCCGTCATGTTAGCCTTGCGAGAAAGGACGTCCTTCATGGAATTAGCTTTTCCCTCCAGGTCTTTTATTTCTGCCTTAGTGGAAACGGAATCCTTGGACTGCGGTTCAACTTTGCCCCAACTTCCTCTGAGGCTTAATATCTGTACCTTTTTCACTACGGCCAGCGAGAATAAGCACAAGTGCAAAAATATCAAAATAACTAATACGATAAAGATGTATACCTTATATGGGAGTACGATCTTACGCCCTGTTATCTTTAAATCGCGCGGTAATAGATTTATAGTAAGCATAATGATCCTACCTTAGCGCGAGGCCCAGGGCGACAGCTAAGAGGTCGCTGTTTTCCGCAAACTCCTCCTGGCTCACCGCGGCCTCATACTTCAATTGGCCGCAATAGTCTAATCTTTTTATTTCAACGGACAGAAGATGATTAAGGTAATCTTCTATTCCTGAAAGCCTGCTTGTCCCCCCGGTAATAAACATCCTCTCAACAACCTTATTATTCCTTGCCTCAAAATAATCTAAAGAAACGCGTATCTCCGCTGCCAGATTGTTCAATACGGGGTCCCAAATGCTCAAAAGCTCCTCTTTCTTTGAACCCGGCTCAAGCTTCAACTTTTCGGCGTCATTGTAATCAATTTCTAAGGACTCCGCCAGCTTTTTGGTTATATCGTCTCCTCCGATGAATATATCACGGCTCAGACAAGGAGCGCCGTCTACCAGAATATTGATATTGGATACTGACTTGCCGATATTTATGATACCCAAACACTGCCCTTTTTTCGGCAGGCCGCTTATCTCCGTAAAAAAATTAGCAAGCGCAAGACAATCAAGGTCAAGGGCCTTTAAATTAAGGTTGATCTCTCTTGCCAAATTGCATTTTTTTTGTATCAGATCGTTCTTTGCTGCCGCGACCAGGACAGACATCTTTGCCTTATCCTTCATCTCGCGCACAACCGCGTAATCTGAATGAACTTCAGCGAGGCTAAAAGGCACATATTTTTCAATTTCAAACTTCATGGAAGATTCAAGCTCTGTCCTGTTCATAAGAGGCAGCTCAATATACCTTGATACCACACCCTGCCCCGCGACAGAAATAACCGCACCTATATCTAATGGGGCTCTTACCTTCACCAAAGCTTTACTTAAGGCGTCCCGATAATTCTTATCCGACACTTTTTCAACGGCAAACCCGAGGACTTTATGGCCTTCTTTTGAGGCCTCAAGCCGCACCATCTTCACCGAATGAGAGCCTATATCAACGCCGAGAGAACCTGCGGGTGCCGCGCCCTCAGCCAGAGATTTTGAAAATAGTTCTTTGACCTGCCTGATGATATCTTTAACTAACATATTCAAACCCCAGGTTAAGCCTCAAGATTCAACTGTAAAGTTCCAACTGCCTCCAAGATAACAGCTGTATCGTCTGCGAACTGTTATCTATAACAAACTGTTCTACGGCATCCATGTAGTCTTGATTATATGTGACTTTTGCATTACCCGTAACATCAACTTCATCACCTGCCCAGATGCCGCCATTGACATTCAAGGCGTTACCGCCGCCTTTAAGCTCAAATTCACCTGTTGAATATATGCAACCGTTCACAGTAACGTTACCGGTGATCGTAGTATCGGTCGTTACAGACGGGTCTGTCAAAACGTTGCCTACAACAATGAAAAAACCGCCTGCCGTAATAGTGCCGGACAATGTCATATCTCCTTCCACATAAACTACATTAGGTACACCGATAATTGGAATAGAAGGATCAGGCGCTACATTCCAAAAGCTTGTCGGAAAAGCAGCTCCACTGGCCAATCTTGCAGCATCGTATAAGTTGCCCTGGAGAATAGCGGCAGCGCGCATGGACTGAAAATCAAATTGCGCCAAAGGAGAAATAGTGATGTCCTGCGTCACTGTTCCTACGACACGGCCCGCATTAGAAATTGTATCCGCATAAAGAACGTTACCTGTTACGTCATAGCTATTGCCCGTAAATTCCACATCGCCCGCAGAATAAATGGCATTGTCATAAAAATTCAGCGGAAGACCGGGTGAAACTTTTGCAACACCTTCAGCCTTACATGTCTGTCTCAGGACCCCTGAGCTAACAGTCTTCTGAGGCACATAACTCGCAACTACAATATTTCTCATAGAGGAACCAACATCAACTACAGTAGTTTCGTATTGCCCTATCACCGTTGAGTCGCGATACACAGAAACAGGGGTGCCGCCGGTACCGCTGTAGCTTGAACTTGTTTTCAGGGCTGCCAAGGCGCTATCCATACCTGCCTCAGCCACATAAAATGCCTCTGCGCGCTGTTTGGTGATCTCAAAGGCCTTCCTCTCAAGGATACTGTGAGTGATAACACTCGCGCTTAGGCTTAAAAGGATAAAGATAACGACGTAAACAAATATAAGGACAGACCCTTTTTTATTGAACATTTTATCTCCTCCTATGTTAAAAGTCAAATATCTCTACTCTAAAGACTGTGTTTTTATATACT
>JBBTLH010000057.1:0-5349 GCA_038068755.1 Candidatus Omnitrophota bacterium | reverse complement strand
TGAATATTATCCTTCCCACCGTCGTCTCAAGAAGGCATTTCTCGGATTTCAAAACAGCTTCAGTCAGGTAGAAATGTTCGCTGATCCTGACCTTAACCTTCGCATGCAAAGATATAGCGCCGTCATCAAAAGCCGCCAAGGCCTCAGCCATGTCCGAAAGGACCCTTCCTTCTCCTTTATCCTTCATCTTCATCTTTGTCAAATAGCATAATCCTAAAATAATATCCTGCGTAGGCGTTGTGATAGGCCTGCCATCCGCCGGTGAAAATATATTGTTGACAGAAAGCATCAAGAGCCGCGCTTCCAACTGGGCTTCCAATGAAAGTGGCACGTGGACCGCCATCTGGTCGCCGTCAAAATCAGCGTTAAAAGCCGTGCAGACCAAAGGATGAATCCTTATCGCCTTGCCCTCTATGAGTATTGGCTCAAATGCCTGGACGCTAAGACGGTGCAAGGTCGGCGCGCGGTTTAAAAGCACAGGGTGGTCTTTGATAACCTCATCTAATATATCCCAGACTTCTATTTTGGCGCGCTCTACCATCTTCTTGGCGCCCTTTATAGTATGCACAAATCCGCGTTCGCGTAATTTTTTTATGATAAAAGGCTCAAACAACTCAAGCGCCATGCGCTTGGGCAGGCCGCATTGACTAAGTTTAAGCTCTGGTCCGACCACGATGACCGAACGGCCGGAATAATCCACCCTCTTGCCTAAAAGATTCTGCCTGAAGCGGCCCTGTTTGCCTTTAAGCATATCTGATAGCGACTTTAAAGGCCTGTTGTTAGACCCTAAAACAGGCCTGCCGTGGCGTCCGTTATCCAAAATGGCATCAACCGCCTCCTGCAGCATCCTTTTTTCGTTACGGATAATAATCTCAGGCGCATTCAGGTCAAGGAGCTTTTTCAAACGGTTATTCCTGTTTATGACGCGCCGATACAGGTCGTTTAAGTCCGAGGTGGCAAACCGTCCGCCATCTAATGGCACAAGAGGCCTTAAGTCAGGCGGGATAACGGGGAGCACTTCCAAAACCATCCACTCCGGTTTATTGCCTGACTTTTTGAAATCTTCTACGATCTTTAATGTCTTTAATATCCTGCGGGTAGCAACTCCTTCTTTGACGGTCTCTAACTGCTTATATAACTTCTTGGAAAGGGCGTCCAGATCTATCTCTTTTAAGAGGTCCAATACGGCCTCAGCGCCTATTTTTGCCTTAAAAGAAGCCCCGTATTTCTCAAGCAATTCCTGATACTGGTCTTCGCTCAAAAGCTCTCCGCGCTTTAAGCCCGTATCGCCTTGGTCAACCACGATGTATTCTTCGTAATAAATTATTTTCTCCAGATCCCGAAGGCCGATATCTAAAAGCGCCGATATCCTGGACGGCACAGCCTTAAAAAACCATATATGGGTTACAGGCGTCGCCAGTTCTATATGACCCATGCGCTCGCGCCTCACGCTTGACTTTGTCACCTCTACTCCGCACCTGTCACAGACTATATTGCGGAACTTATTGCCTTTATATTTACCGCAGTTACACTCCCAGTCCTTGACAGGCCCGAATATCTTTTCGCAAAATAAGCCATCTTTCTCAGGCTTAAGCGTCCTGTAATTGATGGTCTCGGCTTTCCTGATTTCACCCTTGGACCAGGAACGTATTATGAGAGGCGAAGATATCTTTATAGTTATACTGTCAAACTGAGAAACTTCTTCAACCGGGTTCTTTGAGAATATGTCTTTCCTCATTTTTGTTTTTCCATTTTGACGTCTAACCCCAGCCCCTGCAATTCTTTTATCAAAACGTTAAAAGACTCAGGGGTCCCGGGTGTCAGGCGTTGCTCACCCTTAACTATAGCTTCATAGATTCGCGTCCGGCCAGCGACGTCGTCGCTCTTGACCGTAAGCATCTCCTGCAGACAATAAGCCGCGCCGTAAGCTTCCAAAGCCCAGACTTCCATTTCGCCGAACCGCTGTCCTCCGAACTGCGCCTTACCGCCCAACGGCTGCTGCGTAACCAGAGAATACGGCCCTATGGAACGCGCGTGGATCTTTTCATCAACCAGGTGAATAAGCTTAAGCATATAGATATAGCCGACTGTCACCTTCTGGTCAAATTTATCTCCGGAATAGCCGTCGTAAACATCAACTTTTCCGTCTTCCGGGAGCCCGGCTTGCTTTAACATCTTCTTGATCTCAACTTCCGTAGCGCCATCAAAAACAGGCGTTGCCAAATAAAGCCCGAGCACTTTTGCCGCCCATCCCAGGTGAGTCTCAAGGATTTGGCCGACGTTCATGCGGGACGGCACGCCTAAAGGATTCAAGACGAGCTCGACCGGTGTCCCGTCGCTCAAATACGGCATATCTTCCTCTGGCAGGATCTTGGCTATAACACCTTTGTTGCCGTGGCGCCCGGCCATTTTATCTCCGACAGCGAGTTTACGCTTGGTAGCGATATATACAACGACCTTCTTTAAAACTCCGGGAGGAAGCTCGTCTCCGCGTTTAACCTTTTCTATCTCCTGAGCCTCTTCCTGAGCTAATTCCTTTATCTGATCGTCAAAAAACTTGGCAATATGTTTAGCTTCCTCATGGCTCTCCAGGTCCGCGCTCAAAACTTTTACTTTTGAAATACCCAGCATGCTCGCCAGCTTATTTACCTTTTCTTCCTGGATGTAGGAGATCTCCTGGACGTAATAGCCCTTGATCTCTTTGATAGCTGCCAGCTCTTTCTTCTTTTCTTCATTGGATTTACGCCCGCGATCTTTTCTGGAAAATACCTGTATATCAATGACCACGCCTTCAATGCCGGGAGGAAGTGTCAACGACGTATCGCGCACATCCCCTGCCTTTTCGCCGAAGATCGCGCGCAACAACCTCTCTTCCGGAGAAAGCTCAGATTCCGTCTTGGGCGTTACCTTGCCGACTAGTATATCGCCGGCCTCTATCTCCGCGCCTATGCGCGTGATACCGTTCTCGTCAAGATTGCGCAGGGCCTCTTCAGAAACATTGGGAATATCCCGCGTAACCTCTTCATTGCCCAGGCGCGTCTCGCGCGCCTCAACCTCAAATTCCTCAATATGCACAGATGTGTAGGCATCGTCTTTAACGATCTTTTCACTCACTAAAATAGCGTCTTCAAAATTGAAACCGCGCCACGGCATAAAAGCTACAAGGAGATTCCTGCCCATGGCGAGTTCGCCGTCTTTTGTGCCAATCCCATCGGCAATCACCTCGCCTTGCCTGACCTTCTGGCCAAGTTTGACAAGAGGCCTTTGATTAATACATGTATTGGCGTTGGAGCGCTTAAACTTTCTAAGTTCATATATTTTATTACCTACGGTTATGAACTTCGCGTCAACGGCTTTCACTGTGCCGTCTTCCTCCGCTACCACGACAGCGCCTGAATCAATAGCCGCCTTCATTTCCATGTCCGTGCCGACATAAGGCCTCTCTGTATTCATCAAAGGAACAGCCTGGCGTTGCATGTTGGAACCCATAAGAGCGCGGTTCGCGTCATCGTGCTCTAAAAAAGGAATAAGCGAAGCAGCCAAAGAAACCAGCTGCTTGGGAGAAACGTCCATGTAATCTACTTTTTTTGGCGGGAGCTTGGGAAAATCACCTCTCAATCGGCAAGTGACTTCTTTTTCCTGAAAATATCCGTCTTCATCTAACGGGCTGTTCGCCTGAGCCACAGCCTTATTCTGCTCAAAATCGGCTGTGACATAATCTATCCTTTTTGTAACCTTGCCTTCATCAACCTTCCTGTAAGGGCTTTCCAGATAGCCAAGCTCGTTGACGCGCGCGAAAGTCGTCAAAGAAGCGATCAAACCGATATTCGGGCCTTCCGGTGTTTCAATAGGACATATACGGCCATAATGTGATTGATGGATGTCGCGTACTTCAAAACCGGCTCTTTCTCTTGACAAACCACCGGGGCCTAAAGCGCTCAATCTCCTCTTATGTGTTAACTCTGCCAGAGGATTCACCTGATCCATGAACTGAGACAACTGACTGCGCGAGAAGAAATCCCTGATCTGGCTTGAGAATAATTTAGAGTTTATCAAATGGTATATCATGACGGGATCAGCGTCAGTCAAGATGGCAAGTCTTTCGCGGATAGAGCGCTCCAGGCGCGCCAGGCCTATCCTTGCCTGGTTCTGGATCAATTCTCCCACGGACTTTACCCTGCGGTTCCCTAAATGGTCAATGTCATCTATCTCGCCTTCGCCTTTTTTAAGGCCCACGAGATACTGAATGACTTTGACTATCATCTCGGCGTCAATGATCCTCTTTTCAAGAGACACTTCCATGCCGAGTTTTCTGTTGAGGATGAACCTGCCTGCGCGCGATAGATCATAACGCTTAGGGTCAAAAAACAATCTGTAGAACAGATCTTCCGCCGCTGCAGGCGTTACCGGCTCTGTAGGGCGCATCTTCCTGTAAAAATCTATCAAAGCTTCTTCTTTATTTTTAGTGAAATCTTTTTTTAGGGTATTGGCAATCTCGGGTATCTCTTTACCAAAGGCCTTCTGGATATCTTCGTCGGTTGAAAAACCAATGATACGCAAGATCTGAGTGGCGGGAAAACTTCTGCGGCGGTCAACATACGCAAGGAGCACTTCGTTTAGATCGTATTTGAATTCAAGCCACGCTCCGCGATATGGGATGATCCTGCCGTAAAAGATCTTTTTTCCCGTGGGATGCTGCTCATCCTCAAAACATACTCCGGGAGACCGCTGCAGCTGGCTTACTATAACGCGTTCGTCTCCATTGATGATGAAACTAGCCGTGGGCGTCATAAGAGGCAACTCGCCAAAATAGACCTCCTGGACCTTGACATCGCTGGGCGTGATAAGGCGAAGATTAGCCCTTAACGGCGAAGCAAAAGTCATGCCGCGGCGCCTGCACTCTTCTGTATGGTATTTCGGTTTACCTAAAGTATAGCTGACAAACTCAAGCCGGAATCGCTGATCAAAGCTCTCAATGGGAAAAATTTCCACAAAAGCCTCTTGGAGGCCTACAGGTTTGCGCTCCGCTGTCGGAACACCTCTCTGCAAAAACTCCTCAAAGGACTTAAACTGAATATCCAGGAGGTGCGGCATGGGGTAGACTTCTTTGAGCCTGGCAAAACTCTTTCTTTTGATCATCTCATCTCCATCTAAAGATTTTTAAACTACTACTTAAGCTCTACGGTAGCGCCTGCTGCCTCAAGTTTCTTCTTCAACTCCTCAGCTTCGGCCTTCGGGACACTTTCCTTGACTGGCTTAGGAGCGCCATCCACAAGATCCTTAGCTTCTTTTAAACCAAGGCTCGTTATAGCGAGCACTTCTTTGATGACATTAATCTTGCTGGCGCCG
>JBBTLH010000056.1:0-6842 GCA_038068755.1 Candidatus Omnitrophota bacterium | reverse complement strand
AGCCCCTTCTTCTTTAGATCCGAAATAATACGCCCACAACTCTCAGCCTTTGATTGCGGGGTCAATAGGCAGAAACAAAGTTCTTCAAAAAAACGCTCATGCTCGGAACCTCTCAATTTCTCAAATTCCGAAAGGCGAAGAACGATGGCGCGCCTGCGGCGCTGATATATCTTTTTTAATTCGGAGATCTTACCCATGAGTAGGCGCCTCGTCTCCTGCGGAAGGCTGCAGCTTTTTGTGGGTCCGAAGCGTCATCTGGATCATCTGTATAAGCTGATCAAACGTATAGTTCTTAGCAAAAAATCCGGAGATCCCGAGCTCTTTGGCTTTAACGATCTTCTCTTCAGAACTAAAGGCCGCCGTAACCATGATTATGGGCAGGTCTTTATTAAAAGACCTGATCTGTTTTAAGGCCTCTAAGCCGTCCATCACGGGCATATTGATATCCATGAACATGATGTCTGGCGGATCCTCTCTTACCAAATTCAAGGCCTCTTTACCGTTCTGCAAGGTCTTGACATCATAGCCCCTGGACTTAAGCCAAAAGGCTATCGGTTCTGAAAAATCTGTCTCGTCATCCACTAATAAAATGCTTATCGGTTTATCCGCCATTCATCAATCCTTTTTTGGCAATGTAAAAATAAATTTGGCCCCCTGGCCCTGTTCGCTCTCAGCCCAGATCTTTCCGCCATGAAGTTCGACGATATCTTTAGCGATGGACAATCCTAACCCAGTGCCGCTAACGTCTGTCTGCCTTCTCTCACCCAGCTGCAAAAATTTTTCAAAGACCCTGTTTAAGTCTTCTTTGGGGATACCCATGCCCGTATCCTGGACACTCACGCGCACGCCGCCGTCTGAGCTTACAACCTCCACGGTGACGCTCCCACCCTTAGGAGTGAATTTAAGGGCATTGCCTATCAGATTATTTAATATCTGTATGATCCTGTTAGGGTCTGCCTTAAGCTGCGGGATATTATTGTCCTGGATGTTCTTTATAAGCCGTATATCTTTTGAGTTAGCCCAGCTGACCAAGCCTTCGCAGGCTTCCTCAACCACTTTGCCTATGGATGTTTCAACAAGCTCTATTTTCATCTTGCCCGCTTCAAGCTTTGAAAAATCAAGTATGTCGTTGATGAGCGAACTCAAGCGCCCCAAATTGCGGTTTGCTATGTCTAGAAATCTTGCCTGGTCTTCTGTAAGCGGGCCTGCGGCCTTATCCATCATGACCGCCAGCGCCTTCTGCGTAGCCACGATAGGAGTGCGCAATTCGTGGGATACGGTAGAGACAAACTGAGACTTAAGCCGATCCAATTCTTTCTGTTTGGTGATATCGGTCAAAACCGATACCATGCCCACTGTCTGGCCGTTCTCGTTCTCAACGACAGCGCTGGAAGAACGGATTATCTTTTTCGTCTCCATCTGAGTGGCACTAAGCTCTACCGTCTTCTCGCCGGAGACGTCGCTGACCAGCGAAACGACTTCTTCGCCTTTTAAATTCTGCGTCAGAAGCTTGCCAACCTTCTGTTCTTTGGAGATTCCTAAAATTTTCTCTGCCGCGGGGTTCATCATCACGACTTCACCCTTTGAGTTCACCACGACCAGGCCTTCGGCAAGGCTCTGGACTATAGCCTCGGTCTGGTTCTTCTCGGCGACAACATTCTTATATTTCAAGTGCAGGATCTCCTGCTCTTTGTCTCTCTCTTTGATGGCCGTTTCAAACTTACTTTCGACCTCTGACCTGACTTCTGAGATCTTACGGCTCATCTTCTCTGCGACCACGCCTGAAATAGAGCGCGCTATCTGCGAGCGGTTTTCTTTAGAAGCTACTACACTTGCCAACTGCTGCTCAAGCGAGCTTTCCAATTCCCTGTCATATATCTTTTCGCGGGCTTCAGGCGTTGTTATCTTGGCCTTGCCGCTATGCGCCATGCGGCTTAAAAAAATAGATACCCAGATGCCGATGACAATAGCCGCGATATAAAAAGGCCAGGGCGTTATAGTAATGACATTCTCGGCGTCATCAGCTGCCCATGCCTGGCTGCAGCTTAAAAATAAAACAGCAAGTATCCTTAAATAAAGCATCATCATAATAAATGGCGCTCAAAATCATTTTTTATTGATAAGGATGACCGCCCTGCCGGCAGCGCTCTGATTCCTCTTTGTTGAGAGAAGCCTGCCGCAAAAAATGATATCATTGGTCTTGTCTTCGCCGTATTGAACGTCCATTAAAGCATCAGCGCCTGCCTGCCTGGCCCTTTTCTTCATCTCCTGTATCATAGCCTCTCTTGTCGTGCCCCACTTGGCCATGACATTGACCTTGCCGATCTCCTGATAAGGCTCATTGGGCACATCGCCTTCCGAAAACATCAATATCTCCTGCCCAGGTTCCTTAGGTGCCAGGACCGAGCCTGTGATGTCATAATACTCTGACTTCATCAGGGTACACGTAGTAGTGCAACCGGCAATACACACTAGCAAAATAGAAAAAATAAAGATTTTCTTAAAGATGTCCATAATTATATATGATTATATATGGAATTCCGCCACAGCGCAAGTCTAAAACACCCTATATCAAACGCGAGCATATCTCATCTAAAACTACCATCCCGCTCATGGAGGCCCTTATCCTGTTTTGGTCCCTGATCAATAATCCCTCTCGCACGAAGCCGTTCAACTGCTCTTCTTTTTCAGGAGTAAACTTAACGTTAAATCTGGACCCCAATTCCCGGATATCTACGCCTTCTGTCAAACGCAGGCCTATGAGAAATGTCTCCATAAAACGCCCCTCCTCGCCGAGTTTCTCCTCGCCGGCTTTAGCGCTCTCTTTTGTTTTAAGCGCTGCTATATAGGTCTCAGGACCTGTAACATTCCAAAAACGACGGCCGCCTAAGTGAGAATGAGCTGCCGCGCCTAACCCGATATAATCGCCTCCGCGCCAGTAATTCACGTTATGCCTGCACTCAAAACCTTGTTTTGCGAAATTGCTGACTTCATAGTGCAGGAATCCGGCTTTTTTTAACAGTTCAGTTACTAGCAGATAATGCCGGGCCTGCCTCTCTGGCAACGGCGGCTCTACTTTTCTCTCGGCTAATTTAGAACCCCCTGAAACGGCCAGGGCATAAAGCGACACATGCTCGCTATCTAAAGAAACCAGTTCTGAAATGTCTTTTTTTATATCTTTTTCGCTCTGGGCGGGTAAAGAGTAAATAAGGTCAAGGTTTAAATTTTTAAACCCTGCCTTACGCAATGCCTTAAAAATTGAAATAGCAGACCCGCGGCAGTGAGACCTGCCGAGCCAGTTAAGATTTTTATTGCTGAAAGACTGGACGCCGAGGCTGACTCTGTTCACTCCGCCGTCAGCTAAGCATTTTATCTTTTTTGGATCAAAAGCCGTTGGGTTCGCCTCTATCGTCACCTCACTATCCTTGCCTAAGACAAAATCAATATTGATGATTGAAAAAAGCGTCTTAAGGCAGGCTATTGCCAGATATGTAGGCGTGCCTCCGCCGATGTATACGGTGCTTACTTTCTGACCCCTATAAAGAGCGGCCTCTTTTTTGAGCGCATCCAGATATGGCGCGATCAGCTCATCCTTATTTTCAAATGAAGCAAATGAACAATAAAAACACTTGGATCTGCAGAATGGGATATGGATATAAAGTGACGGATACATGCAGGGGCGGTCGCGATATTCTAGAGCTTATGTATAGGCTTCAATAACACGAAGCAGCTCTTTATACTCATAAGGTTTTATATGGTCTTCACTATATTTTTCTCCCATTTTTATTCATAGACAGTTACAATATTATAACTTATTATAGTTAATATATGATAAAAATGTTTTTATCAATGCTCATCTGGCTCGGCATCTCAGTACTCACCATCATCCTATATTTGGCGATGCTGTTATGCGCCGTTATTTTTTATCCTTTTGATAAAAAACGCGCCATTGCGCATAGACAGTGCTTTTGGTGGTCGGACGCGGTAATAGGGCTCAACCCTTATTGGAAGGTCCATGTAAACGGCTTAGAAAATATTGACAGAAACCGCACATATATAATAATAGCCAATCACCAAAGCTTAGCCGACATCGTGCTCATATACCAGACAAAAATGCAGTTCAAGTGGGTCGCCAAAAAAAACTTATTTAAAGTGCCTTTCATCGGATGGTCAATGTCGTTGGCAAGGCATATAAAGCTGGAAAGAGGCAATTTCGGCAGCATAAAGAAAGTCTACCGCCAGGCGGCTGAATGGTTAAGAGGCGGCATGTCTGTACTCTTCTTTCCCGAGGGGACGCGCAGCGAAACAAACGAGATCGGAGATTTTCGTAACGGGGCTTTTAAGCTTGCCATAAAAGAGCGCGTGCCGATCTTACCAATAGTGTTTGAAGGCACCGGCACAGCTATCCCTAAGGGAAGCTGGATATTCGAAACTAGTACGACCGCCAAACTGAAGATACTACCTGCGATAGAAACAACGAATTACCTGCCGCAAGACTTCGCCAAACTCAGGGATCTGGCGCACTCTATGCTTAGGAAATAAGGCTTTTGAGCGCCCTTAACGCAGCGTCGTAATTTGGTGGATTGCCCAGCTCTTTTACGTATTCAACGTACCTGATAGTATCGTTTTTATCAACGATAAATATCGCGCGGGTCAATAAACGCAGCCCTTTTATCAAAACCCCGTAGTTCATCCCGAAATCCGCTTGGCGATGGTCTGATAAAGTCTGGACTTTCTTAATATTAAATTCCTGGCAAAATCTCTTCTGGGCAAAAGGGAGGTCCATACTGATAAATATGATGACTACATCCTTGGAGATACTTGCTGCCTCGTCATTGAATCTTTTTATTTCAGTGTCGCAGACAGGTGTGTCTAAAGAAGGGACCGCAGCAATAAGTTTGATCTTATCCTTGAAAGAATCAAGCGTTTTTTCGGACAGATCCTTATCCAATGCCTTAAAATTCCCTGCTTTTTCCCCGACAACAGCCTCTTTGCCCAACAAGATCAAAGGCGATCCCTTAAATGTGACGACTCCCTGACGCTCCATAGCATGCCTCCTTCTGTGGCCTCATTTAAGGTATCCGTTCGCCCCTGAGTATAGCCGGAAGAGAACGCGTGTCAATCCTCATCCCGCCATCGTGCTCTATTTTTATCGTATACAGGGTGCCCGGTACAAACATGGTGCCCGGGGCCTCTATTTGCGCATTCTTTATGCCCATCTTTCTGGCTTGGTCAGGCTCTAGGGCGTATTTCCAAAATTTCTGCCATAGCTTTTCTTCAAAAGGATGGTTAATACTTCCAATTTTATAGCCCTCCGGGATCCGGTCGGCTTTTGTTATCTCAAATTCCTGGGTGTTTGCAGCGTCAAGCATAAAGACCTTCCAGAAAAGATATATGCTTTTACCTCTCAGAGAGTCATTGCGTATGATATAGGAATCATCAAACCGTATTACCAGGGATTGGAACTGGATGATATTGCCGGAAAAGGTAAAATACTTAAGTGGCATCTGAGCGCCGTCTGTGCCGTATTCTAAAAATTTAATAGTGGTCCACTCTTTGCCGGTTCTTTCATCAAAATGCACATTAGTGACAAGCACCTCGGCTATGCGTGAATCAGCCTCTAATCTTGCGATGACTTGTTTTAAGACCTTGTTCTCGCCTAAATATTTGAAAACACTCCTGAAAGCCCAAAACCCGCAACCAACAATAAGCGCCGAAGCAATAAAAATAGTTAATAGTCTCTTTATCATTTTTATCATAATCTTATTTGACGTTGATGTGACAACTAGGTTTAATGCCGCGTTTCTGAAAATAGCGCTGATGGTAATCTTCTGCTTTATAAAAAGCCCCCGCAGCAGATATCTCTGTAGTAATAGGTTCTTTATATTTCATTAAGGCTTGGGATCTTTGTTTAGAGGCAAGCGCGGCCTTCTCTTGTTCGGGTGAATGATAAAAAATCGCGGAACGATACTGGCTGCCAATATCGGGCCCCTGTCTATTTGGGGTAGTAGGGTCATGAATATCCCAAAAGACATCTAGTAACTTTTCGTATGATACGGCACTCGGGTCAAACTCTAATTCCACAGCCTCGGCATGACCGGTCCTATCCGAACAGACATCCTTATAGGTGGGATTTTCAAATTTCCCTCCCGTATAACCTACCGTTGTCTTAACAACGCCTTTGACTTGCAAAAATGCCGCCTCAATACCCCAAAAACAACCTGCGGCAAAAGTAGCTTTTTCAAATTTTTCTTTTTTAGGCTTTTCTATTTTTATGAATGTAAGCGCTGCCGCATTGATACAATACCTTTTGCCCGTAGGAGGCGGACCGTCATCAAACACATGCCCCAGATGCGCGTCGCAGCGCGCGCAGAGCGCCTCTACTCTTGACATTCCTTGGCTTTCGTCTGCATGCAGTTTGACGTTTAAGTCAGAGACAGGCTCCCAAAAACTCGGCCAGCCAGTGCCTGATTCAAACTTTGTGCCGGCCCTGAAAAGGTCCGTATCGCAACCAACGCACTGATAAACCCCATCTTCTCCTTTGCTGGGCAGTGCGCAATGGCCGCTTAAAGGTTTTTCCGTACCTTTTAATCTTGTAATGCGGTACTGTTCGGGTGTAAGTATCTTTTTCCACTCGGCATCTGTCTTATAAACCTTCTCAACATCAAGAATTTGCCCTGAAGCCGCGTCAAAGATCTTTATCTTTTCAGTTTCTTTGGGAAATCCTCTCACGACACCTCCGGATATCAAAAAAAATAATAGTAATACGATGCTTATATTGCGGTATCTAGGCACAATGATCTTATTTATCAATTCCTTATCTGGTAAATGGGCTGCGTTTA
>JBBTLH010000055.1:0-17035 GCA_038068755.1 Candidatus Omnitrophota bacterium | reverse complement strand
GCATCATCTTCGCCCAGTCAGTAGACGGGCTTGAGATACTGCATCTCGCGGTGGTGGACCTGATCAACGAGATGATAGAAACTTTTATAGAGGAATTTGAGGTCGACCTAAACGACGTGACGTGTCTTTCCGTGGCGGGTAATACGACGATGATCCATCTGTTATTGCGCATAGACCCTAAGCACATCAGGCAGGAACCTTATGTGCCTACTGCCAATATGATCCCTGTTTTGAAAGCGCACGAAGCAGGCATAAAGATAAATCCGCATGGGTTATTGTATTGCCTTCCGGGCGTTGCCAGTTATGTCGGAGCTGATATAACGGCAGGTGTTTTATCTTGCTATATGCACAGGTCTAAAGAAATTAATCTTCTTATAGACATCGGCACAAACGGCGAGATCGTCTTAGGCAACTCTGAGTGGTTGATGAGTTGCGCGGCATCTGCCGGCCCGGCGTTTGAAGGCAGCGGTATGTCTTCCGGCGTGCGCGCTGTCAGAGGCGCTATTCAGGGCGTCAAAATAACGGGAAAGACCCTGGATGCGGTCGTTTCTACAATAGGCGCTGACAAGCCGCGTGGCATCTGTGGTTCCGGGTATATAGACTTAGTCAGCGAACTTTTGAAGCACGGGGCGCTTGATAAGAACGGAAAGCTCAACGCCAACGTCCGCAATAAGAGGATAAGGGAAGGCAAGTCAGGTTATGAGTATGTTGTTTCATATGCCGGCGATACGGCAATAGGCCAGGATATCGTCATTACTGACGCTGACCTGGATAACTTAAAAAGGGCAAAGGCCGCGATCTATTCCGGCATATCAATTCTGGTGCGTCACATGGATATGGCTATTAATGAAATACACACGATCTTTATAGCCGGCGGTTTCGGGACGTCGCTTAACATTGAAAGCGCTGTCACAATAGGGCTTATCCCGGACCTGCCGAGAGAAAAATTTATTTTTGTCGGCAACAGTTCATTGGCAGGGGCCAGGCAAGCCCTTTTATCATGCCAGGCTTTAAGGACTGCCGAAGCAGTTTCCAAAAATATTACTTACTTTGAGTTGTCCACAGACCCGAAATACATGGACGAATACGTGGCGGCGTTGTTTTTCCCGCATACGGATTCGGGATTATTCCCTACGGTTAAATATTGATCTTCTATGGGTGATGTAATAGTCGTTGCGGGAAAAGGCGGGACAGGCAAGACTACTGTTTGCGCGGCTCTGACCCTTATGCTGGCAAAAAGAAAAGATGGTTCTGTGCTCGCGGTTGACGCTGACCCTAACAGCAATCTTTCAGAAGCACTGTGCCTTGGCAGCGTTGGCACTATTTCAGACATCATAGATGAAGTTTCAAGGAATCCTGACAGCGTTCCTAAAAACATGGGCAAGGACGCTTTTATTGAATACAAGATCCACAGCGATATCTCTGAGAACGACGGCTTTGATCTGCTCGTGATGGGCAGGCCCGAAGGCCAGGGATGTTATTGTTATATTAACAACGTCCTGCGTAATTGTCTGGGTAAACTTATAGCGCATTACCGTTTTGTTGTAATAGATAATGAAGCCGGCATGGAGCACTTTTCAAGGAAGACTATGCGTTCCTGCGATCAACTGCTGGTCGTATCAGACCAGACGCAGGCAGGGCTTCGGTCGGGCAAGAGGATATTTTCCCTGATAGACGAGCTTGGCATATCGGCTAAGCGCAGATTCCTGATCGTCAACAGAGCGGAAAAAAAAGAGAATAACAAAGATTTGCGCCAAGAGTTTGGTGTTGATGGAGTTTTTACGATGCCGTTTGACGAGGAGTTATATTGCTTGAGCGTTGACGGCGGCTCCATTTCTCGTCTTGCAAAAAATTCAGAAGTGATCATGACAATTGAAAGAATAGGGGAAGAACTATGGCCGATGAGTTGAAGCTGTTGGAAAAATGGAGCCTTAAGGTACAGGAGGTCAAACTCGGCGCAGGCCCATCGGCCGGCGGCAGCAGGGAAACCCTTTTTAATATCGGCGGACAAAGTTCATTGCCTTTTTTATTCAAGGAAGGGGATATTCCTAACCGGCCTCTTATCGCGGCGGAAGTATTGGACTGTATTGAAGATGACTGGCCTGAAAGCCTGCAAATAGATCTTGCGTCTGTTTCAAAAAACCCGGTTGAGTGGGCGCACAAGATGGTTTCTGGCTCAGGGGCTGACCTTGTTTGTTTGAAATTATTAGGGACACATCCTGATTTCGGCAATAAGTCAGTCAAGGATGCCCTGGCGCTCGTGGAAGCCGTTTTAGAAAAGATCAAAACGCCGCTGATAATATTAGGCTGCGGCAGCGCGGATAAGGATAACGAAGTCTTGCCCGTTATTTCAGAAGCGACAAAGGGCGAGAGGCTTCTTTTTGGAGACGTAGTTCAGGAGAATTACAAGACTCTGGCTGCTGCGTGCATTGCGGACGGCCACAATATCATCGCTGAATCGCCCATAGACGTCAATATTGCCAAACAATTGAACATCCTTCTTTCGGATCTAGGCATGCCGCTGGACAGGATAGTCATCAATCCCACCATAGGCGCTCTCGGCTATGGCCTGGAGTATGCTTATTCTATAATGGAGAGAGCTAAAAGCGCCGCTCTCGCAGGCGACAAGATGCTGGCTATGCCGTTTATATGTTTTGTGGGGCAAGAGGCTTGGCGCGCCAAAGAGGCCAGAGTTTCTCTAACTGATTTTCCTCAAGGCGGTAACGCGCGAACGCGAGGCATCATGTGGGAAGTCGTGACAGCTATAGCAATGGTTGAGGCAGGCTCTGACATATTGACCATGCGTCACCCCGAGGCTATAAAGATAGTGAAAATGGCGATCACGGATTTGATGAGACAATAAATATTTATGTTTATAATAGGCGAATTGATAAACGGCATGGATCAAAGGGTTGCAGGCGCCATCAGGGAAAAAAACAAGGATTTCATCAGGGCCCTTGCGCGTAAACAGGTGGATGCGGGAGCTGACGCGTTGGATGTCAATTGCGGGCCTGCGCCGCGCGACGCGGTAGGAGACATGCGCTGGCTTGTTCGGACTATCCAGGAAGAGGCCTCTTGCGTGTTAAGCCTTGACAGCACAAAACCTGAGGCTATTGAGGCTGGATTGGAGGCGAGCCGTCAGAAGTGCATAATCAATTCCACGTCAGCTGATATTTCCAGGCTTGAAATCTATTGTGACATGGCAAAAAAATATAAGGCATCTTTGGCCGCGCTGGTTATGGACCATAAGGGCGTGCCGCAGGACAAAGACGGAAAACTGGAATTGGCAGCGCAAATTTTAAGCTTCGCGCAGGAGAGCGGTTTTCCTTTAGACGAGCTTTATCTGGATCCGATAGTTCTGCCGATAAATGTTGCCCAGAACCAGCTTTTTGGTATAGTAGAGCTTATTAAAGATTTTAAGACGTTGACTAGCCCGCCGTCTAAAACCATATTAGGGTTAAGCAATGTTTCCCAGGGGTCTGAAAAGAGGAAGCTTATTAACAGGACATTTCTTGTGATGGCCTCTGCATACGGCCTTGACGCCGCTATTTTAGATCCTCTTGATAACGAGTTGATGAATTCTTTGATAACCTCGGATCTGATCTTAAATAAGGCGATCTATTGCGATTCGTATATTGAAGCATATAATAAGAGTAAAAAAATTTAACGTTATTTTAAGAGATAAATTTTGGCGGCGTAACTCAGCCTGATAGAGTAGTCGGCTCATACCCGATTTGTCACTGGTTTAAATCCAGTCGCCGCCACCAGATTTTTAAGAATATGGTATATAAATTCATCGTGCGGTCAAAGGGCGTTGTCATATTTGCGATTTCATTGATCGCCCTTGGAAGTTTCAACACTTTCCTCATTATTCTATCTTTCCTGCTTATTCCATTACAGGATTCCTTCGTTGATGTGAAAAATGCGACACCCCAGGGGATGTTATCCATGCCTGTCTTCTGGATTTCATCAATATTGAGCCTTCTTATTTATATTTCCTGGGTAGTTTCCGGAGTCGGCGCTTTGCATTTAAAAGAATGGTCAAGGCACCTTTTGCGTATAGCCATGGGAGTATACATCATCAATATGCTTGTCAATATCGCGCTCAATATTTTTTTGGCTGAAGAAGCAATATCAATGATCCCTATCAAATTCCTGTTGGCTGGCATTGTCATTTCAATGGCTTATTATTTAAGCGTCATCTACTTTTTTTCCCATCCCGATATCGTCCGGCAGTTTAAGTTTAAGAGCAGAGAGTACTAGGTGTATTTTGCCATGCTTGAGCAAGTCTTAAAGACCATTCAAAAATACAAGATGTTTGAGCCGAGGGAAATGGTGGTTGTGGCTGTTTCCGGCGGCCCGGATTCCATGGCACTTTTGCGTGTTTTGTGCGCGTTAAACGCGCGCCTTTGTCTAAAACTCCATGTTGCTCACCTGGATCATCATATAAGAAAAGATTCGCACAAAGATCTTATTTTTGTTAAAAAGGCTGCCGAAGGCCTGAAAATACCTTTTTACGGCGCTGTCCTTGACGTTCGCCGTATTGAGAAGCAGGCTTCTTTAGAGGACGCGCTTAGAAAATTAAGATATGATTTTATCCTGCGCGTCTGTAAAAAGATCCGCTCAAAAAAAATAGCTCTGGGCCATACTAAAGACGACCAGGCAGAAACGGTGTTGATGCGGGTATTAAGAGGCAGCGGGTTACACGGCCTTTCGGCCATTCTGCCGAAACGTATTCTTCATGGTTGTCAGGTTGTGCGGCCTCTTGTAGAAGTAGCTAAGAAAGACGTCTTAAAGTATCTTGCAGCGCACAAGGTTTCTTTTAGGCTTGATACAACGAATTTTGAAGACAGGTTTATGCGAAACAAGATCAGGAATAATCTCTTGCCTTTGCTGGAGAGGCAGTATAACCCCAACATAAAGGAATGCCTTTCAAATCTTGCTTTGACGGTCGGGGTTGATTACGGCTATCTTGATGAAAAGGCGCGTTTATTTTTAAATACTAATATGACATCCGGAAGAGCAGGTTGCAAGATTGGTCTTTGCGAACTGCTTAAACTTGATATTGCCCTAAGGCGGCTGGCGGTGAGGCAGGTAATAGAATCGTTGCAGGGGCATCTGAAAAAAATGACCTTTAAACATTGGCAGGAGGTAGATGACCTGCTTGAGGCAAGGCCTTGCGGTTCGCAGGTCCACTTGCCCGGGTTTATAACTGCCTCAAAGACCAAGGGTTGCCTGAATATTTTCAAAAGATGACTTGCTTTTGAAGTGAGTTTGGTTATAATAATAACACTATGAAAAAAACCCAGATAAATAAAACAAAACCTTCGTCTCCTCAGGGATTTAGGAAAGGCAATATCCCGTTTTTGATATGGCTTTTGTTTATTATGGCAACATTTTATCTGATGGGGACGTTCCAGAACGGCGCGGTCACGCGTCGTGAGCTGTCTTACAGCGAGTTTTACAGGGTCTTAAAAGATAATCCTTCCCATCTGCGTTCTGTGAGTATGACTGAAGATGTCCTTTCTGGCGAGCTTACCAATGGCACGCGTTTTTTTGTCAATATACCTGCTGACGATAAGGATATGTTGGCTGTTTTAAGGAGTAATGCCCCTGATTTCGCGGTCAAGCCTGCAAAGACCATGTGGACGAATCTATTGTTTTCCTTAGGACCGGTCATTCTTTTTATAGGTTTTTTGTGGTATTTCAGCTATCGTGGGGCTGAAGTCGGTAATCGCATATGGTCTTTCGGAAAGATAAAGGCGCGCGTAGGAGGCGAGTCCAAAGAGAAGGTGACTTTTGCGGATGTTGCCGGCGTAGACGAGGCCAAAGAGGAGCTGCAGGAAGTCATAGAATTTTTAAAAGACCCTAAAAAATTTCAGAGATTAGGCGGCAAGATACCTAAAGGCGTGCTTTTGGTAGGCCCTCCCGGTTGCGGCAAGACGTTGATAGCCAAGGCCGTGGCAGGCGAAGCAAATGTGCCGTTTTTTAATATAAGCGGTTCGGATTTTGTAGAGATGTTTGTAGGCGTCGGAGCTTCGCGTGTCAGGGACCTGTTTGAGCAGGGCAGGAAGGCTTCTAAGCAATTTGGGCGCGGCTCTATTATTTTCATTGATGAAATAGACGCTGTTGGCCGCCTGCGTTTTTCCGGTATCGGCGGAGGCCACGATGAGCGAGAACAGACGTTGAACCAACTTTTGGTAGAGATGGATGGTTTTGACCCACAGGAAGGGATAATCCTTATTGCGGCTACTAACAGGCCTGACACGCTTGACCCGGCTCTTCTTCGTCCGGGCAGGTTTGACAGGCACGTGGTCATTGACAGGCCTGATATCAAGGGCCGCGAGGCGATACTTAAAGTTCACTCGGCAAAGATCAAGATCGGCGAAGATATAAGCCTTGAAGATATAGCCCGCCAGACACCCGGTTTTTCAGGGGCTGACCTGGCGAATCTGTGCAATGAAGCAGCTCTTTTGGCTGCCAGATATGACAAACAATCTGTAGGAAAAAAAGAAATGGAAGCAGCTATAGAGAGGGTTGTCGCTGGGCCTGAGCGCAAGAGCCGTGTGATAAGCGCCAAAGAAAGGAAGATCGTAGCCTATCATGAGGGCGGCCATTCTCTGGTGTCTTTGCTTATACCTGAGGTAGACCCTTTGCACAAAGTTTCTATCATACCCCGAGGCGTGGCAGCTTTGGGTTATACATTACAGATGCCTCTTCAGGATAGGTATATCATGACTAAGTCCGAGCTTTTGGGACGAATTACAGTTCTTTTAGCCGGTCGCGCTTCTGAAAATTTGTATTTCAACGAGATCACAACTGGCTCTGAAAACGATCTGGATGTCGCGACACAGATGTCAAGGCGCATGGTATGCGAATTCGGCATGTCAGAGAAAATAGGTTATCTGACGCTAGGCCACCGCGAAGGCCTTGTATTTTTGGGGAAGAACTTATCGGAGGAACGGAATTATAGCGACGATACCGCAAAATTGATAGATACTGAGATCAAAGCTATTATTGACACCTGTTACCAGAGAGCTAAACAATTGCTAAGTGAGAATATGGATAAATTGACTCTCTTGGCGAATACATTACTGGAAAAAGAAGTATTGGATGCTTCAGAGGTGAAAAACTTGCTCGGCTTTTCTCAAAAAACGGTTTAGACCTGACATGAATCCGTATGTCCTGGCTTTAGAAAACCCTGATCGTCTGAAGCAAGAATTTAACAGGATAGGGGTAGACTGGCGGGGATCATCCATCATGGTTCCTAAAGGTTTTACAAGGATTGTTAAAATATCACGCCTGCCGTCTTTTCTTGCCAACATCTTGAAACAGGAAATGCTCTCCATAGGGGGAGACGTCGCTTTAAGCAGGGATTCCATAACAGGCAAAGACAAGAATACGGATTGCCTTATTTTAGGGAATACCGCGCAAATTTATTCTTTCACAGAGAAACTTAAAAAACAGCCTTTTGGCCTTAGTTCGATCGGATGCCAGATCAAAGGTGCCGTGGCGAATTTTGAACGAAAAGTATCTGTTTTGGACCTGTCAGGCAAGAAAGTGCGGTTTGGCCGCAGGACTTATGTCATGGGCATAGTCAATGTTACACCGGATTCTTTCAGCGGTGACGGTATCGCCGGCGCGGATGTGGACAGTATTTTTAAGTTTGCGCAAGATATGGCGCGCGCCGGTGCTGATATTTTAGATGTTGGCGGCGAGTCCACGCGGCCAGGTTCAAAAAGGATCCCGGCTAAAGAGGAGATTTCCAGAGTCTTGCCTCTTCTGAAGCGCATGAAAGGCCGCCTCCGCGTGCCGATCTCTATTGATACCACAAAGAGCGAGGTGGCGCACGCGGCGCTGGATCTTGGCGTTGGTATTGTCAACGATATCTCGGCCTTGCGTTTTGATAAAAAGATGGCAAAGCTCATCGCGCGTTACAAGGCTTGCGTAGTTCTTATGCATATGAAAGGTGCACCCGGCACTATGCAGATAGATCCGCGATACGAAAACGTCACCGAAGAGATATTATTATTTTTGTCGCAGGCAGTAAAAAATGCCCTTGATGCCGGTATAGCTGAGGATAAGATCATAGTTGACCCGGGGATAGGTTTTGGAAAAAAAACAGGACACAACCTGGAGATATTAAAGCGGCTTAAGGAATTGAAGTATTTTGGCAGGCCTGTACTCGTGGGCCTTTCGCGCAAGTATTTTATCGGTAAAATTTTAAACGCTGATGTCGCCAAAAGGATCTGGGGTACGGCTGCGGCTGTAAGCTTTGCCATAGGCCAGGGAGCAGATCTCGTGCGAGTGCATGATGTCAAAGAAACGAAACAAGTTGTTCTTGTGGCTGACGCCTTGTCGCGCGGAGGAAATAATTAATGCTGGAAATGATATCTTCTTTTTTCGCGGTGTACTGGTCTGTTCTAAAGCCTCTTATTGAGATCACTATCCTATGGTTTGTATTTTTCAGGATCATGATCTTTTTTGAGGGGACGCGCGCGGGCCAGGTCTGGAAAGGCATCTTTATTCTGGTAGTCGCATTCTTTCTTGCGCAGAAATTAGGTTTAAACACTCTTGACTGGATATTGACGAAATTATTTGCTATTTCAGTGATAGCCATTATTGTAATTTTTCAGCCTGAGCTAAGGTTTGGTTTGGCGCGGTTAGGCCAACCTCACTTATTCGGCACGGGTTTAAAAGAAGAAGAAATAGATGATCTAATAAGGCAGCTTTCGTCAGCGCTTGTTTATCTTTCGGGTAAGAAGATAGGCGCCCTCATCGCTTTGGAGCGGGAAGATAGGCTTAAGAGTTATATGGATAGCGGCGTGGTCATGGATTCTAAAATTAGCCCGGAATTGCTGGAAACCGTTTTTACTCCTTTATCGCCGCTGCACGACGGCGGCCTTGTCATCCAGGGTGACAGGATCTCTGCGGCAAGCTGTCTTTTTCCTTTGGCGCAGAATCCCTATTTAAGCCATGCCTTAGGAACGCGCCACAGGTCAGCCTTGGGTCTTAGCGAAGAGACGGATGCCGTTGTCTTGATAGTATCGGAAGAGACGGGGCTTATATCTTTGGCAGTAGGCGGCCGTCTGACGCAAGGGTTGACCCGCGAAGAACTTAACCAAGGCCTTAAACAACATCTCCTTTTGATGAAGGAGAAAGATTCTAAGGCGAAGACATCGGAGAACAACGGTGAATCTACCTAATATTTTTGAAGATCTTAAAAAATGGTTTACGTATTGCCCACTTTACAAGATCATCGCTCTTATTTTGGCTATTGTTGTCTATCTCTACGTGAACGGAGAATTCAAATAGGTGCAGCATGCCAAAACTCGGTGTCAATATAGACCACGTTGCGACGTTGCGGCAATTGCGCCATTCCTTATTCCCTGACGTACTTTTGGCCGCTCAGGTATGCGAAGCTGCGGGGGCAGATTCTATTGTGGCTCACCTTCGTGAAGACAGGCGACATATCCAGGATGATGATGTCTTTGCTTTGCGCAAGATCGTCAAACATAAGCTGAACTTAGAGATGTCATGCGCCCCCGAGATCGTTGATATCGCCTGTTGCTTAAAACCTGACCAAGCGACTCTTGTGCCTGAAAACAGAAAAGAATTGACGACAGAGGGTGGCCTTGACGTTGTGAAGATGGAGCGCCGTGTTGAAAAAGCGATCACTAAGCTTAAGGCATCCGGCATTGAAGTAAGTCTTTTTATTGAACCTGATTGCCGCGCGATAAAAAAAGCCCGTCAGATAGGGGCGGGGATCATTGAACTGCATACTGGCAAATACGCGAATGCCGCAACACTGAAGGAGAAGAAAAAGGCTTTATCAAGGCTTAAAGATGCGGTTATTTACGCGCATGATCTAGGCCTTGTGGTTTGCGCAGGGCACGGGCTGGATTATGGCAATGTCTGTGCTGTCGCGCGCATTGCATATATTTATGAATTGAACATCGGCTATTCTATAATCTGCCACTCAGTATTTGTCGGCCTTAAAAAAGCCGTGCAAAGGATGAAAAAGTTGATAGAATAAAATGATAAAAGGCAGCGGCATTGATATAGTTGAAATAAAAAAACTGGAAAAAGCGGTCCGTCGCTGGGGAGCAGTTTTTTTGAACAGGGTCTTTACGGAGGCCGAGCTGGCCTATTCACAAAAAAAGCGCTATCCTTTGCAGCATTTAGCAGCGCGTTTTGCGGCTAAAGAGGCTATCTTTAAAGCTTTCGGCACGAACCCTAAACTTAATTTTAAAGATATAGAGATCTCTAACGACAAGTTCGGACGGCCGTATTGCGTCATAAATAATAAACGACCGCCGATATCTTTGTCTTTATCTCATACGGATAACTATGCGGTTGCCTGTGCGATTATTCAATAGGGAACCCCGCGCTCATAAAGGCGATTTCGGCCATGTCTTTATTTTGGCGGGCTCAGAGTGTTTTATGGGAGCTGCTTGCCTATGTTCTCAAAGCGCGATGCGCTCGGGCGCGGGCCTTGTGACATTAGGTATACCTGGAAGCCTTCACTCAATAGCTGCTTTGAAGTTAACTGAGGTGATGACGTTGCCGTTACCGGAAACAAGGCAGGCGACTTTGGGCGGAAAGGCATTAGCGGGAATAAAAGCCTTTTTAAAAAAGGCTGATTGCCTTTTGATGGGGCCCGGCCTTTCGCGGCACCCGGATACACAACGCCTCATCAGGCGCGTTTTGGCGGTTTGCGACAAACCTTTATGTTTAGACGCAGATGCTCTTATCGCATTGGCTGGGCACTTGGATATTTTAAAGTCGCTGAAAAATATCGCTGTCTTAAGTCCGCATCCGGGAGAGATGGCCAATCTTTTAGGTATCCCTGTCAAAGAGGTCCAAAATAACAGAAAAAAAGTTGCAAAAGAATTTGCTCTTCGTTACAATACTATATTAGTCCTGAAAGGGCATCAAACGATTGTAGCTTCTCCCGAAGGCAAGACCTACATCAATAGCACAGGCAATCCCGGGATGGCTACAGCCGGCAGCGGAGATGTCCTGGCAGGTATGCTGGCAGCTTTTTTGGGGCAGGGTATGCCTGCTTATCAAGCGGCATGTTCGGCTGTATACGTCCATGGGTTGGCCGGCGATCTGGCTGTAAGGGATAAGACAGAAGTCAGTCTCATAGCTTCTGATATCATTGAATATTTACCGAAGGCATTTAAGATTTTACTTTTGCCGAAGTAGCTCAGTCGGTAGAGCAGCTGTTTTGTAAACAGCGGGTCGGGGGTTCGATTCCCTTCTTCGGCTTTTTTTGAAGCAATAGAAAATAGAGAATAGACCGCAATTGAGTTTTTCTATTTTCTATTTTCTATTGCTCAATTGCTCTAATTTTCGCACAGCGAAAATTCGGACGGGTACCCAAGTGGCTAAAGGGGGCAGACTGTAAATCTGCTGCACACAAGCTTCAGAGGTTCAAATCCTCTCCCGTCCACTATAATAATACGGAGGTAATATGCTTGAGGATATTTTAGTTGTAGACGGTGATGTATCATCCAGGGACACATTTTATGAGGTACTTACATCAATAGGTTACAAAGTAACCTGCGTCCCAAGCGGTAAAGAGGCTCTTATCAGATTGGAGCGCGAGAGGCCTGCTCTTATCATCATTGATTCCTCTATACCAGTGACCCATATGGATTGCTACGAGACGATGACTAAAATAAAGGCGCATGATCCCGAGATCAATTTCGTACTTTTATCTAAACAGGATGTGACGCCCGCGATAAAGGATAAGGCTTTTAGCCTGGGGGCGTTAGCTGTTATTAAGAAAGACTTTTCTACGCATTTGATGATGAAAGATATCCTGAGCATTTTAAAAGAAAGCATGAAGGAGTTCAAAAAAGAGGCTCGCCGCGGTAAGATCTTGATCATTGACGACGAGCAGGATATCAGGAATATGATAAGCAATTTTCTATCCATGAAGGGCTATGACGTTACCACCGCGGCGAGCGGCGAAGACGCGTTGCTGCAGATGAAGACGCAAAAGCCTCAGCTTGTGCTTTGCGATATCCGCATGCCCGGAATGGACGGGTTGATGGTCATAAAGAAAATAATGGAGATAGATTCTTCCATCAAAGTCGTAATGCTGACAGCTATTCAGGATGAAGACGTCGTGGCTGAAGCATTTAAGGAGGGGGCTGTTGATTATCTGGTAAAACCCTGTAGTCTTATGAAGCTGGACGCTTTGGTGATATCTATTTTGCCGCGGGAGTAGTGGTCCGACGCGGCCTACGGCCTTGCTCACCACAAGTCGAACCATCCTGAGCAAGCCGAAGGATTCAGAGGTAGAGTCTTTGTTAGAGTTGATCTTTTCGCGGGAGTAGTTCAGTGGTAGAACACTAGCCTTCCAAGCTGGTTATGTGGGTTCGATTCCCATCTCCCGCTTTTTTAATTTGAGCTGATGGGAATCGAAGCCGACCCGAGCGCCACAGGTTCAAGCGAGGGCGGCCGGCGACGAAGGAGCGCCGACGAATGTCGGCGCGGGCGAGGAGGATTCCCATCTCCCGCTCCAATAAAAAATACGATGATCGAAGCAAAAAATCTAACTATGTTTTATGGCCCGACCATGGCGCTGGATAACGTCTCTTTCAGCTCTAAAGAGAATGAGATAATCGGGCTTCTTGGACCCAATGGCGCAGGCAAGACTACGTTGATGCGCATCCTGACCACATTCCTTTATCCCACCAAAGGTACGGCTAAGATAGAAGGCATAGATATAACCGAAGACCCTGTAGGTGCGCGCAGTCTGATAGGCTATCTTCCCGAAACGCCGCCTCTTTATATGGATATGCGCGTTGACGAATTTATTGATTTCGTAGGCCGCAGCCGCGGGCTGAATTCCTCTCAGTTAAAAAAGCGCAGAGAATGGGTCATTGAGGCTGTGAAGATAGATACCGTATGGAAGCACCAGATCTCAGAGCTATCTTTAGGCTTCAGGCAAAGGGTGGGGCTCGCTCAGGCATTGATCCACGACCCCAAGGTAGTCATCTTGGATGAGCCGACAGCAGGCCTGGATCCCATGCAGATCATCAGCATCCGCAATCTTATAAAAGCATTAGCTCGCGAAAAGACCATTATTTTTTCAACTCATATTTTGCAAGAGGCATCGGCTATCGCCGATCACCTCATGATCATAGACCGCGGAAAAATCATAGCCCGCGGCACGATCCCCGAATTAAAAAAAGAAAGAGCCGGTGAACTATCTTTCTTTGTGGCTATTCAGGGCGAAAAGGATGTCCTTGAGACAGCTCTAAAGGGGCTCGCAGCTATAAAGGATGTCAGGTTCGTTGAAGACGTTTATCACGTGGTAAGATTTTCCTGCGCTACCTCGTCTTATGAAGATGCCGCCCGCTCCATCAATCATCTTGTCCGCGAAAAAGGTTGGTTTTTAAATGAACTTTCACCTAAAGAACCATCTCTAGAGGACGTTTTTTTAGGGTTGTTTAAGAAAGCAGAGCAGAGGCCATGAACAATATCTGGACTATTTTAAAGCGGGAATTAGGGGCTTATTTTAATTCTGCCATAGCATATATTTATTTGATAGTTTTTATCGCCATAAATAACGGCCTTTTCATGACGGGGTTTTTTCTAATAGGCAAGGCTGATATGAGGTCTTTTTTTGATACTCTTCCTATGACCCTCTTCGTCTTTATACCGGTCCTGACGATGAGGCTCTGGGCCGAAGATAAAAAGGAGAATACGTTTGAACTTTTAATGACTTTTCCCATGAAGCCCGCGGAGTTAGTTTTGGGCAAATTTTTTGCAAGCCTTATTTTTTACGCCGTATCTCTTATTAGCACCATGACCCTCCCTATAGTGCTTTCCATGGCCGGACGTCCGGATGTCGGAGCTATTATGGGCGGCTATGTTGGCGCTCTTCTTATGGGCGCGCTCTTTTTAGCTATTGGCATCTTTATATCCGGTTTTACCAAAGAGCAAATAGTCGCTTTTGTGCTGGCCATCTTAGGTTGTTTCATTATTTATTTACTAGGTTCGGATTTTTTGGCTTCTTTCTTTGACGGCTGGTTCTCGGGGCTCGGCAGCTTCATGAAGAATTATTTAGGCGCAGCTTCACATGTTTTAAGTTTTAACAAGGGCGTCATAGACATAAAAGACATCGTTTATTTCGCGGTAATGGTCTTTGTGCTTCTTTTTTTAAACGGCCTTTTCTTTGAGGGCAGGATGAGGCCGAATGCTAAATTAGTCTTCTTATCTGCGGTATTTGTTTGTCTTACCGGTGCCATCATCTTTAATTGGCTTGTGCATGACCTGCCATTCGGCAGATTTGACGTTACAGAAAACAGGATCTATACGGTTTCCAAAGCATCCAAGAAGATCTTAACTAGCCTTAAGGCCCCTGTTTTGATCAAGGTATATATCACCCCTGTTGAAAAGATGCCGACTGCTTTAAAGACGCTCCAACAGGATATCACGGGGAAGCTTGACGAATTAAAGATCGTTTCCGGCAACAAGTTGAAATATCAGGTGGCCCATATAGAAGCGGCAAACCTTATGGAGCAGAATAAAGAGCAAAAGCCCGGTTTACCGGATTTTCCGGAGGCCGGAGCTGAAACCTCTATTGAAAAAACTCTTCAAGCCAAAGGGATAGTTCCATTTCAGGTGGAAAGCATTGACCGCGATGAGCTGGGTGTTAAATTAGTTTATTCGGCGCTGACCATTACCTATAAGGAGAAGGGCGATGAAATATTGCCGCGTCTGGTGCCAGGGAATATTCCTGATATGGAGTATCTCCTTTTATCCAGGATCGTCAAGCTGACCCAGGAAACCAAGCCGAAGATGGCGCTTTTCTCGCCTCTAAAGACGCAGGAATTGTCTCCGGAGATGGCTCAGCTGTTATCCAAGGTAGAACAGACTGTCAAACCGCAATACGAAGACGAATACGCCAATGTTGTTCCTTTGATGCGTAATAACGGTTATGACGTATCGCGCATCGCTCTGGCAAAAGATGATCCTATCCCTGCCGGCCTCAATATGCTTTTAGTCTTAAACCCAGGGGTATTGAACGACAGGCAGGTATATGAGATAAATAAATTTATTCATCAGGGTGGTTCGGCGCTGATAGCAGCCGCAGGCTTTGATTATTCTTTTCAGATATCTCCACCCATGGGTGTTGAGATATCTCCGCGCAACTTAAACCTTGATATCAACAAACTCATTGAGAAGTGGGGTATCAAACTGAGCGATAAGATGCTGATGGATGAAAATTCCCAGATCATCAATATATCAACAGGCCAGAACGTAGGCCCTTTCGCGGTCTCCATGCCCGTCAAGATACCGAACCAGATCGTGATCAACGACGACACGATGAACAGGAATATGCCTTACATGAGCCGTCTGCCGTCTTTATTTTATCTTTGGGGCTCTGCTCTGGATGTCTCAGATGAGATCATAAGGCAATCAAAGTTAAAAAAGACAATTATGTTCACGTCAAGCGACAAAAGCTGGCAGGCAACTTCTGAGGGCGGTTTTTTAAAAAGGGAATCCTTACAGTTCCCTAAAACAGGTTCAGAAGGAAAATTTACCCTGGGTGTAATGCTTGAGGGCCAGTTCACGGATGCGTTTGCGCAATCAGGCCCGCCGGCTTGGCCTGCAAAGGAAGGCGAGGGATCTGCTGCGCCTGGCGCAGCGCCTTTTAAAGAATTAGGCCTATTAAACCCCAGGCCGGGCAAGCTTATTATTATAGGGTGTTCTAAGATGTTTACTGATCAAGTTTTATCTTCAGGCGGGAATTTGACCTTATTCGCTAATATCATAGATGGGTTGACATTGGGCAATGACTTAATTGAGATCCGTTCCAAGACCCCTGTCAGCCGCGATATCAAGAGGGCATCTGACGCGCAGAAGATAATCTACAGGTTCCTTGCGATCTTTTTAATGCCGCTTTTGTTGATCGTTTATTCGTCTCTGCGTATCTTCCTGCGCGGTAAAGAAAAACAATTCTATCTTCTTGCAAGGGGGCAGTGACCATGAAATTCAGAAAGCTTCTCATTATAGCCGGCGTTGTTTTTTGTTTATTGCTTTTGGCCGTTGTAAAAAATGTCACCCAGAAACGACAGGTATCCAGGAGAGATAGGGAGATCACTGTTATTAATCTGACAAAGGATCTTTCGGAGGGTTTTGTTTCCAAGATCATCGTTTACAAAGGCTCAGATGAGAAGAATAAAATGGCCTTGCGCAAGGATCCTGCTGGAAAGTGGGTCTTAGAAAATAGGTTTGGGCTAAAGGCCAGGCCTGAAGCAATTGAGAGCCTTTTGAAAGAGTTGACTGATGTTAGCGGAGAAATTCGCGCTGATTCTAAGCTTGTTTTTGAGGATTTTGGTATATCAGATGCCTCTGGCGTGCACGTAATATTGAAGGCCGCCAATGATAAGATATTGAACCATATTGTTTTAGGCCTCAAAAGGCCGGCATGGAACATGAATTTTGTAAGGTTGGCATCGGAAGAGAAGGTCATCGCCGCTCAAAAAGACATTTTGTTACGGCTTAACCTTTATGACGCGAACGCAAAATTAGATGAGAACTATTTTGCAGATTTCAAAGTACTCTCATTAGATATCAATAAGGTTGAAAGATTTGAAGTTAAAGAAGCGAATAAACAGGCCTTGGTCTTAGTTAAAAGATCTGTTGATAAGGGCGCTCCTTTGGTATGGAATTCTGAGCCGACCGTTAATGGCCAAGAGATAAACCCATCTAAAGTTGAAGGGTTTTTGCAGAATATAGCCAATATCTACAGCCAGGATGCCTTGGACCCAGCTTTAAAGACATATGGGTTTGACCGTCCTTCACTTGAGATAAAGATATTTACCCCGTTAGAGAAACAAAGTTCTCTAACGGGGTTTATTGCTCAGGATAACTTGCAGCCTATTCAGTTGGATGTCGGCAGCTATCTTGAGCCTCAAAAGGCTTTCTTCTTACGCATTCTTCCCCATGGTTTAGTTTTTCGCGTCCCAGAATCATTCATCCAAAACCTGAAAAAAGAAAGATCTTA
>JBBTLH010000054.1:0-5198 GCA_038068755.1 Candidatus Omnitrophota bacterium | reverse complement strand
GATCACGGTTATTTTCAGGGGCCAACAACTGGTTTGAAGAATTTAGGCGAGACCGTTAATCCTTTGTTGCCCTATGCGGACGCATTAATGATAACAAGGGGCGCTTTAAGAAATTGGATCCCGGCAGAGATGGATAAGCCTGTAGTTTTGAGGGTTTCCGGAGGCCAGAGTATTCTAAAAGAATTATCCAATGAGATAATTACAACGTCTATCGAGGATGCGATTAGGATAAATGCTTCAGCAATTACATGTTCTGTATATATTGGCGGGGAATATGAGAAGCAGTCGATTGAGAATTTGTCAAGGATTGTAAACGAGGGCCAAAATTATGGAATCCCTGTGCTTGCTGTGACAGCCGTGGGCAAAGAGATGGTGCGTGATGCAAAATATTTAGGCCTTGCCTGCAGGATATGCGTAGAAATAGGCGCGCATATGGTAAAGACATATTATTGCGAATCAGGCTTTGACAAGATTGTTGAGGCCTGCGGAAACGTGCCTGTTATTATTGCCGGTGGGAAAAAAATAAAGGAACGCGCTGCGCTTAAAATGGCAAAAGACGCGATTGACGCAGGGGCTGCAGGCGTTGATATGGGCAGAAATATATTCCAGTCAGATAACCCCATAGGGATGATAAAGGCGGTGCGCTCTGTTGTCCACGAAGGCGCATCTATAGAAGAAGCTTTTAAAATATATAAAAAGAGATGAAAGTCGCAGTTTACTATAATAACAACGATATCAGGATAGAAGAGCTTCAAAAACCTGCCACCAAAGAAGGCGAAATTTTGGTTAAGGTAAAGGCAACGGGCATCTGCGGCACTGATGTTATGGAGTGGTACAGGATCAAAAAGGCCCCTCGTATATTAGGCCATGAAATAGCAGGCGATGTGGTTGAATCAAAGTCGCAAAAATATAAAATAGGCCAGCGGGTTTTTGTAAGCCACCACGTTCCATGTAATAAATGTAAATATTGCCTTACGGGTAATCATACCGCCTGCGAGGCATTGCACAAAGGCAATTATATCCCGGGCGGATACAGTGAATTTGTCGAAGTTCCGAAGATGAACGTCGATATCGGGACATATGTATTGCCGCCGAATGTTTCTTACGAAGAGGGCACGATGATTGAACCCTTGGCATGCGTAGTTCGAGGCCAAAGGGTGATTAACGTAGCAAAGGCTCAGATTGTTTTGATTCTCGGCAGCGGCGTTTCGGGTTTATTGAATATTAGATTAGCCAAGTTAAAGGGCGCAGAGGTTATAGCAACCGATATAGATATGTACAGGCTAGAAAAAGCAAAAGAGGCCGGCGCAGACAAGGTAATAGACGCGCGCGAAAAACTTTCGCTTAAGGCAGATAGAGTAATAATCTGCACAGGCGCTTTCACGGCTGCAGGGCAGGCATTTGATTGCATAGACAGAAAGGGTATTATTCAGTTTTTTGCAATCCCAAACAAAAACATTGAAATCCCTATTGAGGATTTCTGGAGAAATGAAATAACAGTTACATCTTCTTATGGCGCAGCCCCTGCTGATTTACAAAAGGCCCTGGATTTGATAAAAAGTAAAGAAATAAATGTTAGGGGCATGATAACTCATATCCTGCCATTAGATAAAATTCAGGAGGGTTTTAAAATTGTTTCAGAGGCTAAAGACTCTTTAAAAGTTGTTTTAACGCCTTAAATTTAGATAAGAAATCAACGAGGAATTGCCTCGACAAAGCATAGGCGCTATGATAGATTAAAGGGCAATGATCAGAAAAGTTTTATTTATTTTAATATTGGTGTTTAGCCTGGCTCAAACATGCTCTGCGTATTGGATCTGGACACCAGAGACCAAGAAGTGGACAAACCCAAAATACGCTCCTAAGGAGAGCCCGCAGGAACAGCTCATTTTTGCCAAAAGTTATTATGAGGCAAAGGATTATATCTCAGCTTATAATGAATTCAAGAAGCTGGTGAAGTATTTCGTTGATGCTGTGGAAGCCCCGGAGGCGCAATATTACATGGGGCTTTGCCTTGAAGAGATGGGCAAATACTATGAGGCTTATCAATCTTACCAGAAGATCATTAATAAGTACCCTTTCAGCAACCGCACGGACGACGTTCTAAAAAGAGAATATATCGTCGCTCAGAAGTTGCTGGACCAAAAGACCAAACTCGCAGGCATAGATTTTACGGGCGAAAATGTCGCTATGGAGATCTTTAAGAAGGTAGTGGAAAACGCGCCATACGGGAAATATGCCGCCGCAAGCCAATATAAGATAGGCCTAACGCTAAAGGCTAAGGGCTATTTTAAAGAGGCGACTGATGAATTTCAGAAAGTTGTTGATAATTACGCGGATAGCGAGTGGTCGGAACCCGCGAAATTCCAGATAGCTCTATGCGCCGCTAAATCTTCTCTGGATGCCTCTTATGACCAGACGTTAACGCAGGAGGCTAGGGATAAATTCAATGAATTCGTAAAGACGCACCCGGAGGCTGAATTGTCCCAGGAGGCTGAGGTTAAGATGTCCGAGTTAAAGGATAAAGAGGCTGAGTCCAGTTACAGAATAGGCCAGTTTTATGAGAAACAGAAGGCTTTTGACAGCGCTAAGATCTATTATAATTACGTGGTCAAGAATTTTGCCAATAGCGCCTGGTACGCTAAAGCCGTTGAAAAGATCCAGGTATTGGAAAGGAGCCGTCCGTGAAGAAACTGATCAACCTCTCGCTTTCTTTATGTTTACTATTCTGTTTTCATGGCTGCGGGTATACGACACACGCCTATCTTAACCAAACCGGATACAAGACTATCTATATCTCGCCATTTATCAATAAAGTAGACACGACTTCCGAGTTTAGCGAGGGTGGGCGTTTTAAGGCTTATTTCCCGCTCCTTGAGAATACGGTGACTAACGCGGTTGTTGATCGTTATACACTTGATGGAAATCTTAGGATAACAAGAGAAGATGACGCGGATCTCGTCTTAAAAGGGGCGCTCGTGAATTATCGCCGTGATTCGTTGAGGGATTCTTCCAGCGATACGCCCGAGGAGTACAGGGTGACTATTTTTGTCAATATTACGCTCACGGATAATAAGACAAAGAAGGTCCTCTGGGAGAAGAATGATTTTGCGGGTGACTCGTCTTATTTTACCACCGGGCAGTTTACCAAGTCAGAATCGCAAGCCATCCAGGACGCCACTAAAGATCTCGCCCGAAGGATCGTGGAGACGACCGTTGAGGCATGGTAGAGCCGCACGTCTTTATATTCTTAGGCAACGATGAGCTCCGCAAGCGCGAGAGGCTGGAGCTTCTGCAGAAAAAATTATTCCCGCCCGATATCAAGGAATTCAACTTTTTGCTGCTTTATGGAGACGATAAAGGCCTTGTCCCGAAAGATCTGAAAGAGGCCTTGTCTTGTTTTCCTCAAGCCGGCGCTTCTAAACGGCTCGTCGTTATAAAAATGGCCCATAAGTTGAGCAAGGCTCATCAGGCTTGTCTGCTTGAGGAGTGCCGCATCATAGCATGCAAGACTATTGTGGTCCTGGATATCCCCGGGGCCGGGGAAAAGGCGAGCGAGTCTTTTGTCGGAGTATTAGCTAAGGCCGGGGCCCAGGTCGTGCGCTTCGCAGGTGAGGCCGCGGCAGCTAACGCGTTTGATCTGGGACGGGCTATCGCGGCCCGCAGGCCGGAGTCGGCTTTAAAAATATTAGCAGGCCTCATCCGTTATAAAGAAAAAGCGGAGAAGATAATCGGCGCTATCTTTTGGCAGTGGGAACGCCTTCATACGGATAGGCGTATCTGTGAAGAAAACTATAAGAGGGGTTTAAGGCTTATTTCCGAAGCTGACAAACGCCTGAAATCATCTTCGTCGGCATTTGCCCGTGAGGTCTTGATACTTGAGGCGCTGGTGGTCAGGCTTTCTTCTTTAGCATGAGCGCAAAGCTGGATTTGCGCCTTGAGGCGGTGTTTTTGTGTATAACGCCTTTGGCAGCAGCTCTGTCAAGTTTGGAGAAGACGGTCTTTATCTTTTCTTTTGCTTCATCCAGCTTCGCCTGAGCTATCAGGGCGCGCAGGCCTTTGATCTCTTTTTTGAGGTCTGATTTGAGCGCGAGATTGTGAGCGACTCTTTTTTTGTCTACTCTTAAGCTTTTAGCAGCGCATTTTCTTTGTGGCATAGTTTTTTATAACACAGAATACCTGTGTTGTCAATGGTGTTTCCTATGAGTGAACACAAAGCGATCTTTAAGTCTGCCTCGGTCATTAGCGCATTTACAGTGCTTTCGCGCATATCCGGATTTATCCGGGACGTGCTTCTTGCTAATCTCTTCGGCACGCAAGCTGCAGCTCAGGCTTTTTTTGTAGCCTTCAAAATCCCGAACGCTTTCCGGGATATAATGGGCGAGGGGGCTGGGAATGCGGCTTTTGTGCCTGTTTTTTGCGAATGCCTTCAGAAAAGGCCCAGAGCCGATTTTTTAAAATTAGTGAACTCTCTTCTTCGCGTCCTTTTTGGCATCTCTATTTTGTTGGTCTTGGCGGGCATAGTATTTTCGCCAGGCATAGTGCGCCTTGTCGCTCCCGGTTTTTCCAACGATATTGCCAAGTTTGGCCTCACTGTTAAACTGAACCGCATTTTATTTCCATATCTTGCGCTTATAACGCTGAGCGCTTTTATGATGTCAGTATCAAATTCTCTTAAGTCTTTCGCGGCACCGGCGTTTTCGTCTGTCGTCTTTAACATCGCCCTCATCTTCGGTATTTTTTTTATCACGCATTTCGCTGTTCCGAATCCTGTGTATGCATTGTGCGTCGCGGTCCTGGCGGCGGCTGTGGTCCAGGTATTATTTCAGTTTCCGCCGCTTTGGAGAATGGGTATTGATTTTAGGAAAGGCGGCGTCTTTGCTGAGGTTTTTAAAGAGCCGGCTATCCGCAAGGTAGGCCGCCTCATCATGCCTCGTATTGTCGGCACGAGCATCTATCAACTCAATATCTTTGTTGATACTATTTTCGCCTCGTTTGCCTTTTGGGCAGGGGATGGAGCTATAGCGGCTATTTATTACGCTAACCGTATTATCCAGTTCCCTTTTTCAGTATTCGGCGTAGCCCTTTCCAATGCCGCTCTTCCCAATATGTCAGTAAACTCAGCTAACCAGGATATGGAGAAGTTTAAGACCACTCTGTTGTTCTGTTTGAGAGCGGTTTTCTTGGGAGTCATCCCA
>JBBTLH010000053.1:3704-10846 GCA_038068755.1 Candidatus Omnitrophota bacterium | reverse complement strand
GATCTTGCCTTTATCCATGATGACAAGCCTGTCGCACAAATGCGTGGCTTCATCCATATAATGCGTGGTCAAAAGCACCGTTGTGCCGGATTTTTTCAGGCTGATTATGCTTTCCCATATCTGGTGCCTGGCCTGAGGGTCAAGGCCTGTCGTGGGTTCATCTAAAATAAGAAGCCGCGGCCTGTTCACCAACGACCTGGCTATAATAAGGCGGCGCTTCATCCCTCCTGAGAGTTCGTCAATAGCGCTATTCCTTTTCCCATAAAGCCCGACAAAATGCAGGAGCTCTTCGCAGCGAGATAGCGCTCTTGCGCCAACTATATCAAAATAACGGGCAAAAACGCGCAGATTATCTATAACGGTCAAGTCCGGGTCTAAGTTATTTTCCTGCGGGCAAACGCCAATGCCCTCTTTGATGCGCCTGGTATTTTTTCGCGCGTCTTCTCCTAACACCTCAAGTGCTCCGCTCGTAGGCTCAAGGAAACAATAGATCATCTTTACGGTCGTTGTCTTGCCGGCGCCATTGGGCCCAAGTATACCAAAACACTCCTGTTGCGACACGCGAAGGCCTATGTGGTCAACCGCCGCGACTTGCCGGAATGTTTTAACAAGATCAGTAGCTATTACGACATCCATACGTCAATAGAAGGCTTGTTGTTAGGGAATTACTGGACAGGCGAATGGTCAAAATTTGAACTTAGTGCCCTGCGCCACGGGCTTTGACTTATCAACATAGAGATTCCCGGCGCTGTCCTTCTCTATCAAAAACCACGCAAGGGCCGTCTTGGCAGGGCCGGACAACACAGCGCCAACCTTACTGTATTTCGCTCCGTGGCAAAGGCAGGCGAAAATACCATCTTTATTTTTAAAAGTGACAGTGCAACCCGCGTGGGTGCATCGGCTGGAAACCGCGTAGATACCGTTCTCATCCCGGAATACGATGAACTGTTCCTTAAGGAATGGTTTGACGCTTGGCACGGGAAAATCTTTCATTGTGCCTATGGCAATCTTATCAATGCTTTTAGCGGCCATAAGAGCCTGATGGAAAAAAAAACCGGCAAGCAAACGAGGACAAGGATCAAAAAAAGCCTGCGCATAAACACCGTTCATCTAAAAATTTAGAAGCCAATGAGACAAATCAAACAGGACACTTTGTCTCATTCAGAGTTTGACGACGTTTGTCGCCTGTTCCCCTTTAGGGCCCTGGGTCACTTCAAACTCAACTGCCTGGGAATCCTGGAGCGACTTATAACCATCGCCCTGGATAGAACTATGGTGCACAAATACGTCTTTTCCTTCAGATGTCGTTATGAAACCGTAACCTTTTTGATTATTGAACCACTTCACTGTCCCCTTTGCCATTTTGTTCCTCCTTACTTCTTATCCCTGATCTCTTTCAATATCTTTATCATCACCCGTTGACGCACAAGCGACACCAGCAGGCACGTGAACAACATAAGCACAAAGATGATCTGGATGGTAAACAAGAGATATGAGCTGGAATAATAATCGCCCATCATATGTCCGCACATCATAACAACCCCCTTTCGTTGATAAACCTGCTACACCTTTATATAAGCCCTGACTATCTTCTGTTCCTTTAGCGGTTTATCCCCGGGCGCTGCGGGAGAACCCACTATCTTTTCTACGACGTCATAACCTGATACGACTTCACCGAATATAGTATGGCGCATGTTAAGCCACGGCGTTGGCGCGACCGTGATAAAAAACTGGCTGCCGTTGGTCCCCGGCCCGGCATTCGCCATAGCCAAGATACCCGCCTTATCAAATCCTACACCGGCCTTTACCTCATCATCAAAAGGCCTGCCGAAAAATGACTCCCCGCCCCTACCGGTAGCCGTGGGGTCTCCACCTTGTATCATGAATCCTTTGATGACACGATGGAATACAGTCCCGTTATAATACTCTTTATTCACGAGCCCTATAAAATTTTCGCACGCCTTTGGAGCCACTTCCGGAAAAAGCTTCAACTCAATATTCCCCTGATTAGTCTCCAACACCACTATTGTCCCTGTTGCCACCGGCGCCTCCTCTCCCCACGCGTGATCGATCAAACATACGTTAAAAAATAACCCGGCCAAAATAATGCCATAAAATATTTTCATTTTTAATCCTTTAATATATTGTCAATCTCAGTTAATTGTATAGGTTTATGGATAAAGAAATCCCCTCCCAGCTGGCGAATAACCGCGTCGTTGACTGAAGGAAACCCTGAGATGAGGATTATTACCGAATGCGGATTGCGCCGGCGCGCCAAGCCTATCAATTCAAGCCTATCAATTCAAGGCCCGTGATATTAGGCATGCTACAATCAAGAAGGAAATAATCAAAATTCTCTTTTTCTATCAGGCATTTAGCCTCCTGGCCGTCTAAACAAGAGGTAACCTTCATCCTCTTACGCTCCAGATATCTTTTCAAATAGAGGCAGACGTCTTCTTCGTCATCTGCCACCAGAACCTTCTTCGCCCGGGCAAAAAGTCGCATTACTTATATTTTACTGATTACTTCTATAATTAGCAACGTAATTTTTGAATATGATATACTGTATATATGGCGCAAACGCAAAGATTAGAACACAGACAAAAGGCCGTATTCACGCAGAGCCTCCAGCAATCCATGAAGATCCTGGAGCTGCCTCTCCTTGAACTCAAAGAGGTTGTGGAGGCTGAGCTTATTGAAAACCCGGTCATTGAGGAGGCAGAAAAGAATATAGACACTCCTCAAGAGGCCTTAGGGGAAGTTATGCCCACGCGGATAGGATCAGACGAAGATGCCTACGAAAAGGCCATCCCCGGGAAAAGAGAAAACCTTACAGAAGCATTGTTAAGGCAGCTTAGGATCAACGCCGCGGATGAGGAGCAGGTCCGCATAGGAACCGCTCTTATTAATAACATTGATGAAAATGGTTATTTACGCGAAAACCTGACAGCTATCTGCGCGGAATCAGAGTGCAGCGAAGAAGATGCGCTGAAGGCATTAAGGCTCATCCAGACTTTTGAGCCTGCCGGCGTAGGCGCGCGCGACATCAAAGAATGCCTCCTTATCCAGCTGGATAAAAAACAGGATAAAGACCCTTTGAGCCGCCGGCTCATTGAAGAATGCCTCCAGGACCTGGCGCGCAAAGACTTAAAGCAAAAAGTGTGTAAAAAATTAAAATGCGAAAGCGAAGAATTGGCGCGCTGTATTAAAAAGATACACTCCCTTGAACCAAAACCGGGCCGCGGCTATTCAAACGAAGAGGCTACCTACGTCATCCCAGACATCTCTATTGAAGAAAAAGACGACACTCTGCGCGTCTCAACCAAAGACGATTCTATACCGGTTATACGGGTCAATCCCACGTATAAAAACATGCTTAGATCAAAAAAAACCGATGAAAAAACAAAAGACTTCATACGCGAGAAATTAAAGAACGCCACTAACCTTATCAACGCCATAACCCAGCGTAAAGAGACCTTAACGCGTGTCATCACCATCATCGCCGAGACCCAAAAAGAAGCGTTGCTGGAAGGCATGGATAAATTAAGGCCGCTGTCGTTAAAAGAAATAGCAGAAAAAGTATCCTTGCACGAATCCACCATATCGCGCATCGTCATGAATAAATACGTGCAGACGCCGATAGGCATATTCCCTTTGCGCGGGTTTTTCTCAACCTCGCTTAAAAAAGAAGACGGCGAAGACGTCTCCGCTCAAAGCATCAAACTGAAAATCCGGGAGTTGATAGAGAATGAAGATAAAACGCGGCCTTTGAGGGACCAGGAAATAGTAGAGCAGATACGCCAAACAGAAAAATTATCTCTTGCGCGCCGCACCGTAGCCAAATACCGCAAGATGTTAAAGATCCCGCCTGTATCCGAACGCCGCCAGACTGCTTAACGAATGAGAAAAAGTGTTCTGGACACTTTTTCTCATTGAGAGTTATTCTAAATAGATTAATTAGACATGCTTTCAAGGGCAACGCCGGCAATACCGGCGGCCTTTGTCAGGAGGGCAAGGGTTATTTCGTCAAACTTGATCGGCAGGGCTTTATCAGAAGAAATATTTACAACACCGTAGACGTCTTCGCGGAATTTGATAGGGACGACCATGGACGAAAAAAGGGCCGGCTTCTTCAATCTATCTGAAATAAGTTGATCAACGCGCTCTTCGTTTATAAGAAACGGTTTCTTCATCTCGGCAGATAGCCCAGAAATACCTTCGCCAAGCTTTAAAGAAGTCTTTTGCGCCACCTCGGGCGGCAAGCCCCGGGAAAACCTTATCTCAAGCGTCCCCTTATCGCTGTCCAAGAGCATCACAGAGCCCGCGCTGCCCCGGGCCACCTGCATTACAAAATCAAGGAAAAGCTCAAGAAACTCGTCTCTATGCCGCGAGGCAGCGGCCCTTCTTTCAAATAACCTTGCCGAGCGGTCGCCTGACATCTTCTTTTGGATCACCATCTTCGCGTAAGCGAGATTTAAGATGCGGCTCGTCATATTTTCAATCATATCTTTCAAAGAATGAATACCACGATACGAGAACACTCTGAATTCTAATATCCAACTCCATAGCTGATCAAGTTCAATCCCCATCTTATGAGCGGTCTCTCTATATTCTTCCTTCTCATTCCTTTTCATAAATATCACAGGGCCTACTATTATATAGCCCAGTATCAGGGAAGAAGCCGAAGAAAACGAAACTTTCAGAGGTATGAGATAATGCTTGAGGCCGGGCATGCATTCAAAACTTAATTCGTCGTCTATAATACCTTCGCCTCCAAGGAACGCGGGCAGGCATTGTTTGCAGAACTTATCCTGGCAAATAGACAACATATTGCTCATAACGGTCAACGAACGGCCGTTAGCGTCAATGGTGCTCACGCTGACGTTAGCGACCTCGGAAAAAGAATCCTGCATCTCCTGCAATTCATTAAAGGGGACAAGATCAGCCAAAGTTATTTTTATGTTTTTCATACCTTGCCTTTAGGATTGATGCCGTAATAGCTTAATTTTTTATAAAGCGTCGTCCTGTTTATGCCTAATAGCGCTGCCGCTTCTTTCTTGTTCCAGCGGCTCTTTTCAAGCGCGTCAAGGATGATTTTCTTTTCGGGGTCGCGCAACGCGTCTTTCAGGTTGCCGTTGGCAGAACCATTGACGCCGGAGGCGTCAATGGTTTCCGCGCTCTTCGTATTGCTTTTAAAAACAGAATCAGGAAGATCTTCTACGCGGATCAACGGCCCCTTGGTCAAGACGCATGCCCGTTCAATTACATTTTCCAGCTCGCGCACATTGCCCGGCCATTGATACCCCATCAATTTTTGCAATGCGTCGTCTGCAATGCCGCTTAGTTTTTTATTCAGCTGTCCGGTGTGTTTTTCAATGAAAGTTTCCACCAATAGCGGGATATCTTCTCTGCGCTCGCGCAAAGGCGGGATATCTACAGAGATGATGTTCAACCTATAGTAAAGGTCATTTCTGAATTTGCCTGTCCTTATGCACTCTTCCAAGTCCTGGTTGGTGGCCGCGATAACGCGGGCGTTGGCCTTGCGCGTCTTGGTCTCTCCAACGCGCTCAAATTCGCCGTCCTGCAGAACGCGCAATAACTTCATCTGTAGTACCGGGCTGAACGCGTCTATTTCGTCCAGGAAAATAGTCCCGCCTTCGGCAGACTCAAACCGGCCCAACCTGTCCTTGATAGCTCCGGTGAACGCGCCTTTGACATGGCCGAAAAGTTCGCTTTCAAGCAAAGTCTCTGAAAGCGCCCCGCAGCTGACTTCCACAAAAGGCTTGGTGTCCGAACCCGGGCTTGTGTAGTGGATGGCGCGCGCCACAAGCCTCTTGCCTGTGCCGCTCTCCCCTCTTATCATTACCGTTGTCTTTGCCTCGGAGATAATATCAATAAGATCGTATATCTTCTGCATCCTGTGGTTCTTGCCGATGATGTCACAGCACTTCTGGCGCACAGCAGAGGAGAGTTTGCTTCGCAGGTATTTATTTTCGTCAAGCAGGTCAAGCTCTGTCGCGATACGTTTTATGACAAATTTTATCTCATCGTCAATTATGGGTTTGGTGATATAGTCCACCGCGCCCTCGCGTATGGCAGTCACCGCGCTCTCAATACTGCCAAAACCCGTAACCATGATCATAGAAAGGGCCGGAAATTCGCTTTTGACTTTCTTTAAAAGTTCCATGCCCTCAAGCTTGGGCATCTTCATATCTGAGATAAGGATATCAAAGTGTAGTTGTCTTAATTTGGCAAGGGCATCCTCGCCGTCACAGGCCTGGCTGCAGTAATACCCCTCATATGAAAGGACCTCGCACATAGACCTGCGCACGAGCGCGTCGTCGTCTGCTACGAGTATATGTATGCCGTTTAGCGTCATATGGAGCCCAGCGGAATCCCGCCCGTCCCGATTGATTTTATAGGCAGCCGGACCTTGAATTCCGCGCCCTGGCCGGGCTCGCTTTTGACTTCTATCTTTCCTTCATAGCGCTGCACAACCTCAAAACAAATAGGCAGGCCAAGGCCCACGCCCTGCCCTATAGGCTTTGTCGTAAAAAACGGAGAAAATATTTTTTCTTTTATATCATCCGGGATGCCGCATCCCGTATCTTTAAAACTGACAGAGAGATATCCGTTTTCGCGGGAAGTCATTATGCTCAATGTCCCGCCGTCAGGCATGGCGTCAAAAGCGTTCTTGATAAAGTTAGAGAATACGCGGCACAACCCTTTGTCTACGATCTTAGGCAGGGTGTCAGAAAAGTGTTTTTCCACCTTCACGTGGCCTAAGAAAAGCGTATGACGGAACAGAGAAAGCGCCTCTTCCACCATCTCGTTGACATCAGCCGTCTCCTTGTTGTTATTATCATTGAGCTGTTGGGAAAACTCCAACAAAGAGCGCGTTATTTTAAGGATGCGCGTCAACCCCACCTTGATCTCGTTTAGATATTCGCGCGCGACAGAAGGGTCTATGTCCTTTTCAATGATCATGTTCGTGTAGCGCATCACCGCGTCCAGCGGGTTGTTTATCTCGTGCACGATGCCGCCGGCGAGTTTACCCATAGAGGCGAATTTTTCCAAAAATCCATGCTCTTCCTTGATCTCGGCCTTCTCTTTTGTTAAGATCTCATTTTCCTCGCGCAGTT
>JBBTLH010000053.1:0-3694 GCA_038068755.1 Candidatus Omnitrophota bacterium | reverse complement strand
GCAAGAGTTATCTGATTCTCAACCATGCGCGAAGCAAGGTGCGCGAAAAGACAGGCGAGATTGAAATCGTCTTCCGTAAATATTTCGCCGGAAACTTTATCTGAAATATTGATGACGCCGATGAGCGAATCTTCGGTATGTATAGGAACGCAGATGAACGAATTAGTGTGATAGTGGCGGAAACGCCCTTGCCGGAAACGCGGGTCTGTCTTTATATCTTTGACTAAAACGGCCTTGCACTCGTTGGCAACAGAGCCGGCTATGCCCTCGCCCATCCTCTGGCGCAGGCCCTTAAATTGGACCTTGCGTTCGTCAAAGATGGAATTTAATACAAGCTCCTGGTGCTCCGGGTCAAACAAAAATAAAGACGCGGATTCCGCGCGCAGGAGGCCTTTGAGCTTAGCCAACGTATCATTTAAAATATCTTTATGAAGTTCCGAAAGATCAACCTTGGTCATATTTCCACCCCCATGAAAATTTTTAACCCCTGGCCTCTAAAATTTCTTTAACAACGCTTCGGCTGACTTGGCGAGCTTAGATTGAGGATAGTCGCGCACGATCTTTTGAAGAACTTCTTTGGCCTTGACCTTATCTTTTAATCTGTTCGCGTAGATCAACGTCTTTATCCAGAGCGCCTGCTCAGGACTATATTTAGGATAATCACGCATGACCTTGTCTAAACTGGCAAGCGCGTCTTCATATTGCTGGCCTTCCAGATAGGAGCGCGTAATAAGGCTCTGTAAAATATACCCGCCCTTTTCCGTCTCAGACTTGCTCTTAAGGCCGGTGTAATAAGCCACTGCTTCGTCAACCGCGCTCTTGATATCGGCTTCTTTGCCCGCGCGGCGGTAGTGCCTGATTATATAAAGAGGCAAGTCCAGGCTCTTTGCGGAAAAAGAAAAAGACTGCATTATCATCCTATACTGCGATAGCGCGTCATCCCACTTGCCTTCCAACTCGTAACTATTGCCTATCGCGAAAAACGCCTCTGCGCAGAGGTTGCCTTTCTTTGCGCAATCAAGGGTAAGTTTGCGGTATTCGTCGCGGGCCTTCTGGAAATCTCCCATAACAAGATAAAGGTGGCCGATACTGAATTGCGACTGTATGGCAAATAGGGAATCGGAATATTTCTTGATCATCTTGCGGTATTGATCCTGGACGGCGGCCAATTGGAACGGCGGCGTGCCTTTGGGATTCTTATAGACGGCCTGCGCTGACTTGTGGGCGCGCCACATCTCGCGTTCAGCCTTAAAGGCTTTGCTCTCGCAGCCTGTCAGCGCCAAAGCAAAAATAAAAACTAACAAATATGATATTCTACGCTTCATCTGTAGCCCCGATAAAAATAAGAGTTGTGGCAAGCGTTACCAACGCGTCCACGATGACAGTCCCTACTATAATACCTAAGAACAAGACGACTACGATAGATTCAGGCGAGAACATATCCGCGAGCAGGCCCATGTTGCTGCGAAGCATGGTCACGGGAATATACAAAAACATCGGCACCAGCACCGCGGCAAAAGTCTTTAAGAACCTCTTAAAGAAAAGTACGATGCCTGAAATAAGGGCCGCCAGAAACTTTTTTTCTTTGATGACTATATAAGGAATAGAGTAGACGAATAAAGACTGCAGTATGACCGCCAGCAAAAACTGCAAGACAGGCAGAAAAATACTAAACCAGAACTTAGGGCCCAGGAAAAGCAGCTTGGCGTGCTTCGCGAAGAAATATTTCAAGAGCAAAACTGAGGGCTCTTTCATCACAAAATGGACGCAGGTAAACAAGATGATGGCAAGTAGAAAAAGCGAAACATAGCGCTTAAGCACGGCAAAGAATATCTCTTTTAAGTCTATGCGCCGGCTTTTGTTAAAATAATAGACTGAAAGGACAGCCATACCGCTGGTAAGCGCGCCGACCATGACGCCCACCACAATCTTGGCGTAATAGAACATCCGCGGCAAAAGCTCATATATATAAGGATAATGTAGGTAAGTAGGCCCCCAAATACTTTTGATTGGGGGAGCCATAATGACATTTATTGGGAAATGCGGACTGCAGGAAAGAAACCACAAGGCAAATACCTCAATTACAGCAAGGAGGCAAAACGGTATAATGACCTTGGGCTCTTTTACCAAAAGGCTTAAAACAGGCTTCCAGATGGCGAAAAGGCCTTTTGGTATTGTTATTTTTATCTTGAATTTTGCCATTTGAAGGGAAAGGATAACATATGTTCTTGATTTTGTCAAGGATGAAACCGCAACATTAATAAGCAGTTAACACTTTTCAAGCTTAGCCATTTTGGCTCTTAGGTTATGCGCGATGACGGTATAAGGGTCATCTCCTGTTCCGTGGCTCAAGTCGGACACATCTAAACACTCCCCTACCTTGACCGTCACTTGACCCGGCAGAGGGAATGCCCTTGTGCGCGGCCACGCCTTATAAGCGCCATTAATGTACATTGGCAAAATTTTGGCGCCTGACTCCTTAGCCAAGATGCCTATCCCCTTTCTGAACTCCTTCAAAATGCCGTCCGCGGAACGCTGCCCCTCCGGAAAATAGACTAAAATTTTACCCTGCTCCAGCACATACTTGCAGAGTTTTAGCGTCTTTGCCAGGTCAAGGTTGGCGTCAATGGGGATAAGCCTGTGAAAACGCAAAGCCCACGCCAATAAGGGGTGGTTGAATATCTCACCGAAACCTACAAAGTAAGTCTTTAAAATAAGCCGCGTGGGCAAGGCGCACAATACAAAGAAAGCGTCAAGATAAGTCACGTGATTAGGCGTTATCACAAACGGCCCTGCCTGGGGTATGCGGCCCCTTCCCTCGACCTTTACGGAAAACAGCAGCCTGAATTTGAATTTAAACAGCAGGATCTCAAGAACCGAAACAAACTTATCAAAAATATCAAAGTGTAACTTTAATTTTGCCTTGTCCTCAGGTGAGGGCGGTTCAGCCAAAAGATGCGGCCAGAACACTGTATCGTCTCTTTTTAAAAAATCCGTGAAGGAGATCTAAGGAAAAGCCTCTCGCGCCTTTGAGATAATATCTAGTATAGTCCTTGCCTGAAACATCTCAAGCGCCAACGAATCATCAATGCCGACCTTCACTAATTCCTGCAAAGACGACAAGAGCGCAATGCGGCCCAGCGAGTCTAACCCAAGGTCCAGCTCAAGATGATCGTCAAGGTTTACGTCCTTTTTCAATATCTTAGAAAAATACCTCAGCGCCATATTTTCAAATTCGGAAAGCTCTTCAGGCCCGATATATTTTTTCTCATCCTGCGCAAAGCCGCCGGCTTTGTATTTCTCCTCTACCTTGTAACGGACGACCTTGCCCAGGCGCGTGCGCGGCAGGGCCTCTTTGGATAAGACAAAACCTTTTATTCTCTGATAAGACGGCATCTGCTGAGAGGCATTGTCCAGCTCCCATCGTAACTTAAAATTAATATTAAAATGCCTCTTTGCCCTTAGCTCTTCCTCATCAGGCACCACCACAGCCACTAAGTGCCCGCCCTCAGCTCCTGACTTAGCATACAAAACGCATACCTCTTTGATAAAAGGGCTCTTGAGGTACTCCGCCTCAACAACATCTGGATTTACCTTTTTACCCGATGGCAGGACGATCAACTCATTCTGCCTGCCTGTGATATGCAGGTATCCTGCCTTGTCTTTAAAACCCATATCGCCTGTCAAAAACCAA
>JBBTLH010000052.1:0-5611 GCA_038068755.1 Candidatus Omnitrophota bacterium | reverse complement strand
AAGTGGGAGCCGGTCGTAGCTATGCCGCATCTACCCAGCAATATCAAGCCTGTCCGTAAAGTGGGCTCGGTCAAACTGGACCAGGTGGTTATCGGTTCTTGCACCAACGGCCGCATTTCTGACTTAAGGATATCAGCAAAAATATTAAAAGGTAAGAAAGTAGCTCCGCATGTGCGGTTGATCATTATTCCGGCTACCCAGGAAATATATCTTCAGGCAGCCAAGGAGGGCTTATTAGAGATTTTTATTAAAGCCGGTGGCTTGGTGTCAACGCCTACGTGCGGGCCGTGTTTGGGAGGCCATATGGGTATTTTGGGAGAAGGTGAGTCGTGCCTGGCCACTACAAACAGGAATTTTATGGGCCGCATGGGCGATAAAAATAGCTTCGTTTTCTTGTCTAGCCCGGCGGTTGCAGCTGCCAGCGCCATCACCGGATATATCACGCATCCGGATGAAGTCATGGGAAGCACCCCACACTGACGTGTGGGGAATTTTACACGCGTAAGCGTGTAGATGGGATCATATGGTTATCAAAGGAAGAGCGCATAAATTCGGCAATGATGTAAACACCGATGATATTATTTCGGCGCGGTATTTGAACACTGTTGATCCCAGGGAATTAGGGGCCCGCTGTATGGAGATCTTAGACCGTGATTTTTCAAAGAAGGTAAAGCTTGGGGATATCATCGTGGCAGGTAATAATTTCGGCTGCGGTTCATCGCGCGAACACGCGCCTATTGCGATAAAAGGCTGCGGCGTCCAACTTGTGATCGCAAAGAGTTTCGCCAGGATATTTTACAGGAATTCCATTAATATCGGGCTGCCAATCATTGAATCCGACAGTGCCGATGAGATAAGCTCGCAAGATGAGCTTGAAGCGGACTTGACCTGCGGCGAGATCAAGAATTTGACTACAGGCAAGATTTATCACGCCGCGCCCTTTGCGAAATTTGTTTCTTCCATCATAGAAAAGGGCGGGCTTATGAATTGGATAAAAGCAACAAAAGACTTTGGAGAGGAAGAATACTTAAAATGAGCAAAAGTAAAATGTATAAGATAGCTGTAATCCCGGGTGACGGCACAGGCCCTGAAGTCGTTGCCGAGGGCTTAAAAGTCATGGAGGCGGCGAGCAAGAAATTTAATTTTAAATATGAAACACACGAATTTGATTTTAGCGGAAAAAGGTATCTTAAAAGCGGGGAGTTGGTTAGCGATAAAGACATTGATGAACTTAAGGAATATCATGCGATCTACCTTGGCGCGGTAGGTGACCCGGATGTAAAACCGGGAATAATGGAAACAGGAGTGTTGCTAAAATTAAGGTTTGCTCTTGATCAGTATATTAATTTACGGCCGGTGAAGCTATATAATTCCGCATTTTGCCCTTTAAAGGATAAAAAACCGGAAGATATTGATTTTGTCGTTGTGCGTGAAAACAGCGAAGGGTTGTATAAGGGTTTGGGTGAGTTTCAGAAAAAAGGAACTAAAGATGAGGTTGCTATCCAGATTTCCCATAACACCAGGGCCGGTGTTGAGCGCTGCATCCGTTATGCCTTTGAATTTACGCGCAAAAGAAATAAGAAAAAAACTTTGACTCTTTGCGGAAAGACCAATGTGCTAACCTATGCGTGGGATCTTTGGCAGAGGACGTTCAATGAGGTGGCTAAAGAATATCCGGATATTAAGACCGAATACGCCCATGTAGATGCAACGACTATGTGGTTTGTTAAAAATCCAGAGTGGTTTGATGTCATTGTGACGGATAATATGTTCGGAGATATTATCACGGATCTGGGAGCTATGATCCAGGGCGGCATGGGTATTGCCGCAGGCGGCAACATCAATCCAAATGGTGTGTCCATGTTTGAACCTATAGGCGGTTCGGCTCCTAAGTATACCAGAAAAAATGTAATAAATCCTTTGGCTGCCATATGCGCCGCAGGCATGCTGCTTGAAAATATCGGCGAGACAAAGGCCGCAAGGTGCATTGAGGACGCTGTAATCAAGATCGTGCAAACTAAATTGAAATCTCTGGCAGCCGGAAAGATGGGTTATACGACGCAAGAAGCAGGGGATTTGGTGGTGAAGAATCTATGAGAAAAAAAAGTAAATACAATATCGCAGTAGTAGGTGTAGGGGCTGTGGGGATTGAGATGCTCCGGGTTTTGAAACAGCGAAATTTTCCGATTGGGTCTTTAAAGGTCTTGGCGCGTTCCAGCCGCGATATTTCTGTAGACGGACAGACTTATCATGTAGAGGTTATAACTCCCGAAGCGTTCGATGGGGTTGATATTGCTTTATTTGCTGGAACCGAGGGCGAGAAGGGCGCCGCAGTCCAATATGCGCCTGAGGCTGTCAAGAGAGGCGCTGTGGTAATTGATAACGGCGCTGATTTCCGCATGGAACCTGACGTGCCGCTTGTTGTGCCGGAGGTCAATCCCAAAGACGTAAAAAAGGCAAAAAAGAGGGGTATAATAGCCAATCCGAACTGCTCGACCATTCAGATGGTTGTGGCCTTGAACCCTATCCATAAAATGTCAAAGATCAAAAGGGTGATCGTTTCCACTTATCAGGCTGCTTCAGGCGCTGGAGGAAAAGCTGTTGATGAACTTTTTTCACAAACAAAATCAGCGCTTGAGGGTAAAGAGATAAAAGCGGAAGCTTTCCCGCAAAGAATTGCCTTTAACGTTTTTCCTCATATTGGTAGTTTCTCCGAGTGCGATTATACGTCTGAGGAGTGGAAGATGGTCAAGGAAACGCACAAGATAATGCATGACGCCAAAATCAAAGTGACGGCCACTACTGTCAGGGTCCCTGTCAAGACCGGCCACGGTGAAGCCGTGTATATAGAAACAAGGAAGCCATTAGATATTGATGAGGTAAAGAGGGTTTTGGCTCAATCGCCCGGCATCAAAGTGGTTGATGACGTTAAGAATTCAGTTTATCCATTGCCAATAGACGCAGAGGGTAAGGATGATGTGTTCGTGGGGCGCATCCGAAAAGACCCTTACCATGAAAAAGGGCTGTGGCTTTGGGTGGTAGCGGATAACTTGCGCAAAGGCGCCGCTACTAATGCTGTCCAGATAGCGGAATTACTGGTAAAAAGATAGGTGCAATCCCACGCTGACGTGTGGGGAATAAACCCTTGCCTCATACTCTCGTATGGGGTATTTTTTTGAATATGCGTAATATTAAACTGACTATAGCGTATGACGGAACGAACTATCGCGGCTGGCAGTCGCAGGGCAGTCGTCATTCAAACACCGTTCAACAAATCATAGAAGAGGCCCTACAGAAAATTTTTCTCAAAAAACCGCGTCTTATAGGCTCCGGCCGAACGGATGCAGGAGTCCACGCGCTTGCTCAGACAGCTAATTTTAAAATAGATAACCCCATTAAACCGGATAAACTGAAAGCTGCATTAAACGCGCTTTTGCCTAAAGATATAGCCGTATTAAAGGTTGAGGATGTCATTCTGAATTTTCACGCCCGTTTTGATACGCGGTCTAAGACGTATATCTATTGCATTTTTCCATCTACGGCAAAAACGCCGTTTGTTTCTTCTTTTGCATGGTGCGTCAGGCATCTTCTAGATTTGCGGTTGATGCGCAGCGAGGCAAAGTGTCTTTTGGGAAAGCATAATTTTAAGTCTTTTCAGGCGTCGGAAAAGGCAAAACGGCGTTCGGTGACTACTGTCAATCGTATAAATATCAAAAGGGTGAAAAACAGCAATGGCCTGCCTATTTCAAGGGGGCTGGAACTGGTTACGATTGAAATAGAGGCAAGCGGTTTTTTGCGTAACATGGTGCGCAATATCGCTGGGACTCTCGTTGACGTAGGCCGCGGGAAGTTTAAGAAAGGCGACCTCGCTAAGATCTTAAAGAAACAAGACAGAAAGTCCGCAGGCCGCTGTGCGCCTTCCTGCGGTCTTTATCTGGCGGATGTTGTCTATGGAAAGTTATAGTCGTTAAGATTGTGTATAGCGGGAGCTTTCGATTATGTTATTCATCCGCTCGGCATTCGTGAAAAGTTTTCCGAAAATGTCAAAAACAACTCGTCCGTCGGCTTTAGCCAGGACGGACTCAGACAGTTTTTGCCAAACACTTTTCAAAAAACTTTTTACTCATAACATGCCTCTTTATGCTACTGAACAATATAATCAAAATCTTAATATTAGATCATACTGGGATCTTTACTCATATTTGATCTTTGCGGTGGTTGTTATCCTGCAGTTATCAAACTGGCATAAATTACCGCTTTTTTTAGATTGTTATTATCATCTTTCAGTAATGAGGGGTTTTGCCGATGCCGGAGGATGGGTCGGCGTGTCATTCTGGGACTACGCCCCTTTTGGCAGGCCGCATCTGTACCCGCCGCTATTTCATATTTTGGAATTGATAGTGTTCAAATGCGGGGCAAGCCCTATCTTGGTAGCGAAGATATTTGATCTTTCTATTTATCCATTGTTCCTCTTATGTTTATGGTTCGTCATAAGAAGTATTTACTCTAAAGAAACGGCATTCTTTAGCCTGCTTTTGTCCATTTCTTCGTATCCGCTTTATCTGTCCATTGTAAACAATATACCGTTTACCATTGCTTTTATTTTTGGATTTCTGTCGTTCTATTTTATAAAAAAGCAGAAGATCCTTAGCGCTGTTTTGGCGCTTGCGCTTTCTTTGTATACCCACAGCCTGATGTCGTCCCTTATGGCTCTTTCTCTTATGTTTTACGGTTTTTTCTTAAGTGATGATAGAAAGACCTGTCTTTGGGTGATCTTTTGGGCGATCTTGGCGGCTTCGCCTCTTATCTTCCACCAGTTAAAATATATGGCGTTTATACATCCGTTAAGAATGATGGAGTTTTACTACGCCCAGATAAATCCTTTTTTTTATATCTTGGCCGTTTTTGGCTTGGTCCTTGCGCTCAAAAAGAGAGGAGAGCATCTCTTTTTTGTGGCTTTAAGTATCGTGATGCTTGGCTTGCTTTTTACGAATCGCGACAGGTTTTTTTCAGGGCACGGCCTCATACCGATTATTTTTTTGGCAGCGTTATTCCTTGAGCATTTCTGGAAAAAGATTTCAGTTAAGCAAAACAGGCGCGGCTTATTTTTTTTCTGGGCAACTGTTATATTCGTATTTTTTGTGCTCACGCCTATTGTGATCATTTCGCCTCTTAAAAAATATCCTGTTTTTCTTTGCAGTTCCTGGATCGTGCCTGCTAGTGATTCAACGGGAGGCATCTACGCGGAAAAAGGAGGGACTTTTTACTATCCCAGGCTGATAGACGAAGCCGTGCGTATAGTTGAACAAAATTCAAGCCAAGACGATATCCTGTTTTCTAACTATAATTACGGCGGCGGCATCATTTCCGCGCTTGCTCACAGAGCTACTTCAGGCGCGATGTTGTTGGAGGTCTTGCCTTTTAGGGACCTTGGTACAGTCAAGGCAGCGCGTTTTGTGCTTTGGTTTAAAGACCCGGGAGGCATATTCCCTCCAGGATTATCGGACGCAATCGGGCATTATTGCCTTAAAAAAGAAGCTGAAACTGAGCGGGTCTATCTGTATGTCAACGAAGTCAGCACTTTTAAATAGAAGGTTGTCCGGGCCCGAGT
>JBBTLH010000051.1:2691-9483 GCA_038068755.1 Candidatus Omnitrophota bacterium | reverse complement strand
GAGACTGCCTCAAGGATTCGGTTTTGTGAACCTTGAGCTTAACAAGAAGAACGTCGGCTCAATCGTCGCCTCATGTTATAAACGATTCGGCCACGACACGATAATCAAATTATTGGATAGCTTTAAAGAGCTCGGTTTTGAATACGCGACGTTAGGAGGTATTTCCATATCTATAGACGACTTGGAGATACCGGAAGAGAAGAAAGAATATGTCGCCGAGGCCAGGATCGAGGTGGCCAAAGTTCAGGATCAGTACCGCAAAGGTGTCATCACTGACGGCGAGCGTTATAACAAGGTTATTGATATCTGGACGCATACTACGGATAAAGTTTCAGAATTAGTATTTAAGAAGATGGATTCGTTCAATCCTATTTTCATGATGGCTGATTCAGGCGCGCGTGGTTCGCGTTTACAGATCAGGCAGCTTGCCGGCATGAGAGGCCTTATGGCAAAACCTTCCGGAGAGATCATTGAGAACCCGATCACCGCGAGTTTCCGCGAAGGCTTGACTGTTTTGGAATATTTTATCTCAACCCACGGCGCAAGAAAAGGTTTGGCGGATACGGCCCTAAAGACAGCTGACGCGGGTTACCTGACCCGCCGCCTCGTGGATGTGGCTCAGGAAGTCATAATCACGGAGAGCGATTGCAGGACTTTGAATGGTATCTCGTTGTCTTCCATCATTGAAGGTGATGAGACCGTAGTTTCTTTGAGGGAAAGAGTGATGGGCCGCGTGGCGCTTGATAACGTTGTTGATGTCATCACTGACGAGACTATTGTTGCCTCCAGCGAGCTTATAACTGAAGAGAAGGCTGAGACGATTGAGCGCATGGGTATAGAAAAGATCCGTATCCGCAGCGTTTTAACCTGTGAATCTGACCGCGGCATCTGTGCTAAATGTTACGGCAGGGACTTATCCCGCGACGGATTAGTTGAGATAGGGTCTGCGGTCGGCATCATCGCCGCGCAGAGCATAGGCGAACCGGGAACCCAGTTGACGATGAGGACCTTCCACATCGGAGGAACAGCATCAAGGGTCGTTGAACAGTCTTTTATAAAATCCAAGAATAAAGGTATTCTGAAATATCATAATCTTCGCATAGTCCATAAAGGTAAAGATTTCGTAGTTCTAAACAGGAATGGTTCTTTAAGCATCAACGATGCCCAGGGCCGCGAGCAGGAGCGCTATACTCTTCCTCAGGGTAGTATCATCAATACTCCGGAAGGCGGCGAAGTTGTCAAAGGCGTTGTCTTTGTGCGTTGGGACCCCTACACCGTGCCTATTTTGACAGAAGTCTCAGGTATCGTTCGCTATGAAGATATCAAAGAGAACGTAACCATGAGGGAAGAGCTCAATCCTACTACCGGAATATCCGAAAGAGTAATTGTTGAACATAAAATAGAATTCCATCCGCAGATAATCATCCTTGATAATTCAGGTGAGGTCGTTGGTATCTATCCTATACCTATAGGAGCGCATATCCTTGTCAAAGATGGCGCAGCAGCGGGTGCCGGCGAATTGATCGCTAAAATACCGCGAGTATCAGGCAAGACGAGAGATATCACAGGCGGCCTGCCCAGAGTTGCGGAGCTTTTTGAAGCGCGCCGCCCGAAGGACCCGGCTATCATTTCAGAAATAGACGGTTTTATCGAATTTAACGAAAATAAAAAAGGCCAGCGGCAGATCGTGGTTACGTCGCCTACCGGCATGAAGAGGGAGTACGCTATTCCTCACGGAAAGCATCCAAATGTCTATCGCGGCGACCGCGTTACAGCAGGCCAGCAGCTGACCGACGGGCCAGTAGTCCTGCAGGATATCTTAAGGGTCTGCGGCGATAAGGTATTGCAGGAATATCTGGTCAACGAGGTCCAGGAGGTCTATCGTCTCCAGGGTGTCAAGATCAATGATAAACATATAGAGGTCATAATCCGGCAGATGCTCAAGAAAGTAAAAATAGAGGATTCCAACGACACCGAATTTCTTTCCGGGCAGCAGATAGACCGCTGGAGGTTCCAGAAAGAAAATCAGAAGGTCATTAAAAAAGGTGGTAAACCCGCTTCCGCTACGCCGCTTTTGCTGGGTATAACCAAGGCCTCAATCACGACTGAGAGTTTTATTTCCGCGGCGAGTTTTCAGGAGACGACCAAAGTGCTAACCGACGCGGCAGCTTCAGGCAAGAGAGATGAACTCTTTGGTTTAAAAGAGAACGTTATTGTGGGCCATCTTATCCCGGCGGGTACGGGATTGAAGGTCCACAGGGAATTTACATTAGTCAAGCGAGCGAGTGACGATGTCCAAAAAGGAGAAGTAGCGCATGCCGACGATCCAGCAGCTCATTCGTAGTGGCCGTATCGCCAAAAAGCGTAAATCAAAATCACCGGCTTTGAAAGGGTGTCCTCAGCGCCGGGGCGTTTGCCTTCAGGTCAAGACAATGACGCCGAAGAAGCCTAACTCAGCCCTGCGCAAGATAGCCAGGGTAAGGTTGACCACGGGTATTGAAGTTACTGCTTATATCCCGGGCGAAGGGCATAACCTTCAGGAACATTCTATCGTGCTTGTAAGAGGCGGAAGAGTCAAGGACCTGCCCGGTGTGCGTTATCATATTGTCAGGGGCACTTTGGATACCTCGGGAGTCGCTAATAGAAGGAGATCGCGCTCAAAATACGGAGCTAAAAAACCAAAGGCAGGAAAAAAACCATGAGACGAAGACAAGCGGTTAAAAGACAGATCGTAGCTGACCCGAAATACTCTAGCAAGATCGTGGCCAAGTTTATCAATATCATCATGATAAAAGGCAAAAAATCCCTGGCAGAGAGTATCGTATACGGCGCTTTTGATATTATTAAACAGAAGACAGGCGAAGAAGACCCTATTACAGTTTTTAATAAATCACTTGAGAATATCAGGCCGCGGCTGGAAGTAAAGCCTCGCCGCGTTGGAGGCGCCACTTATCAGGTACCTATTGAAGTCAATCAGGAGAGGGGTATTTCTTTGGCGTTGCGCTGGCTTAAAGATTTTTCAAGAAGTAGAAAAGGAAAACCCATGCAGGAACGTTTGGCTGATGAGATATTGGCAGGCTTCAAAGGCGAGGGCGCGGCAATAAAGAAGAGGGACGACACGCACAAAATGGCAGAAGCTAACAAGGCTTTTGCTCATTTTAGATGGTAGGATATGTTGATCATGGCAAAAGACATAAGCCTGGATAAATTACGAAATATCGGGATCATAGCGCATATAGACGCCGGTAAGACGACGACTACGGAGCGCATGCTTTTCTATACTAAGAAGATCTACAAGATCGGCGAAGTCCATGACGGGACGGCGACGATGGACTGGATGGTTCAGGAGCAGGAGCGCGGCATCACCATCACGTCGGCCAGCACCACATGTTTCTGGAAGGATGTGCAGATAAATATCATAGACACGCCAGGACATGTAGATTTCACCGTTGAGGTGGAGAGGTCGCTCAAGGTTTTGGACGGCGCTGTCGTTGTTTTTTGCGCGGTGGCTGCGGTTCAGCCTCAGTCAGAAACGGTCTGGCGTCAGGCTGACAAGTATCGCGTTCCCCGGATAGCTTTTGTCAATAAGATGGATCGCGTGGGCGCTGATTTTGACAATTGTATTGATGAGATGCGTAAAAAGCTGGGTACCAACGCCGCGGCTATCCAGATACCATATGGCAGCGAAGAAAATTTTTCAGGTATAATTGACATCATTGAAGATTGCCTGCTTATTCCTAAAGATGAAAAGGGGCAGGAGATGGAGACCAAGCCTGTACCCGGGGAATATAAAGAAAAATTAAAGAAGTACCATCATGATCTTATTGAACGCGTTGCCGAAGGCAGCGACCATATCATGGACTTATACATCCACAATAAGCCTATTTCAAAAGAGGATGTCAAGAAGGCCATCCGCGAGGGTGTCGTTGCCAATAAGTTTGTGCCGGTATTATGCGGCTCTTCGTTAAAGAACAAAGGCATTCAGCTGGTGCTGGACGCTGTATGTGATTATCTCCCGGCGCCTAAAGATTTGCCTGCGATCAAGGGTTTTGAGCCCGAGACAAACGAATACGAAGAAAGGGCGGTTTCCGATGAATCGCCGTTCTGCGGGTTTTGTTTTAAGGTGATGAGCGACCCATACGTGGGGCGCCTGAGTTTTGTCAGGATCTATTCGGGGAAGATATCCGCTGGTGAAAACGTCTATAATTCTACGAAACGCGAAAATGAGAGAGTATCAAAAATAGTGCGTATGCACGCGAATAAACAGGAGTTGGTTGAAGAGGCTTCCTGCGGCGATATCGTGGCTTTTGTGGGCTTAAAAGAGACCAACACCGGAGATACGCTATGCCACGAAGACGCGCCGATAATTTTAGAGGCTATCAAGTTTCCTGAACCCGTAGTAGATCTTGCCATAGAGACTAAATCAAAAGTTGACCAGGAAAAGCTGGCCTTCGCGTTAAGGAAGCTGCAGGATGAGGACCCATCATTTAAGGTGACTTACAATACCGAGACAGCGCAGACTATCATTTCCGGAATGGGGCAATTACATCTTGAGATCGCAGTGGACCGTATATTGCGCGAATTCAACGTTGAAGCGAAAGTCGGCACGCCACAGGTCGCTTATAGGGAGTCTATACGCAATAAGGTCAGCATCACGGGCAAATTTATTCAGCAGTCAGGCGGTCGCGGCCAGTATGGCCACGTTGTCCTGGTGATAGAACCACAGGAAGTCCCCGGCACGGGCATAACGTTTGAAGAGACCCTGAAAGGCGGCGTTATACCAAGAGAATATATTCCTTCTGTCAAGAACGGCATAATTCTGGCGGCAAAGAGCGGTGTTTTGGGAAGTTTTCCGGTCACGGATGTGGCTGTGACATTAGTTGATGGTTCATACCACGAAGTAGATTCGTCGGAGATAGCGTTTCAGATGGCTGCGTCCCAGGCTTTTACGGAAGGCTTACGCCGTGGTATTTCATACCTGCTTGAACCCATTATGGATATTGAGATAGTAGTGCCTGAGGATTTCATGGGCACGGTCATCGGCGATTTTAATTCTCGCAGAGGTAAGCTTATGGGCATGGGCCAGAGAGGCAACGTCAGGGTTTTGCGCGGCCATGTTCCGCTTGCAGAAGTTTTTGATTATGCTAATATAATACGGTCTTTAACACAAGGAAGAGCATCTTTCACTATGGAGCCCTTTTGTTACAAAGAGGTGCCTAGAGATATATCTAATAAGGTGTTGGGTTTAAAATAATGGAGGTGGATCATGTCTAAGGAAAAGTTCGTAAGGACTAAACCGCACGTCAATATCGGCACCATCGGGCATGTAGATCACGGCAAGACAAGTTTGACGTCTGCTATCACGTCTGTTTTAGCAAAGAGTGGTTTAGCTGAAGCCAGAAGTTACGCTTCTATTGATAACGCGCCTGAGGAGAGGGAGAGGGGTGTTACGATCAATATTTCACACGTTGAATATCAGACCGTCATAAGGCACTACGCGCACATAGACTGCCCGGGCCATGCGGACTACATTAAAAACATGATCACGGGCGCGGCGCAAATGGACGGAGCCATACTCGTAGTTTCAGCTGCGGATGGCCCCATGCCTCAGACCAGAGAGCATATACTTCTGGCCAGGCAGGTGAACGTTCCGGCCGTAGTCGTATTCTTGAATAAAATAGACATGGTGCAGGATAAAGAGCTTGTAGAACTTGTTGAGATGGAAGTCAGGGATCTTTTGACGAAATATAACTTCCCGGGAGACAAGATACCTATTATCAAAGGAAGCGCGACTGAAGCCCTTTCATGCCTCTGCGCTAAACCTGAGTGCCCCAAGTGCGGCCCTATACACGAGTTGATGAAAGCTGTGGATGAATTTATACCTATGCCTAAAAGAGAATTGGATAAACCGTTTCTTATGGCAGTGGAAGACGTCTTTACTATTTCAGGCCGCGGTACGGTAGGTACCGGCAGAATAGAGCGCGGTAAGGTAAAGATCAACGATAACGTGGATATCGTCGGCATGAAGAACGAGGTCGGCAAGACCGTTGTCACCGGCATAGAAATGTTCAGGAAACTCTTAGACGACGGCCAGGCCGGCGATAACGTGGGCCTTTTGCTCAGAGGCGTAGATAAAGATTCTTTGCAAAGAGGCATGGTGTTAGCTGCTACAGGTTCCATAACACCTCATACCAAGTTTAAAGCCCAGGTCTATATTTTGACCAAAGAAGAAGGCGGCCGTCATACGCCGTTCTTTTCGGGTTACAGGCCTCAGTTCTATTTTAGGACGACTGATGTTACGGGCAACGTCAAACTGCCCGAGGGCGTTGAGATGATTATGCCCGGAGACAATATCATGATTGAGGCTGAATTGATCATGCCTATAGCCATGGAGAAAGAGCTGCGTTTTGCTATCCGTGAAGGCGGGCACACGGTAGGCGCAGGAGTAGTTTCAGAGATCATCGCCTAAATAACAGAAGCAGGGACAATGTCACAAAAAATCAGAATACGATTAAAAGCCTATGATCACCGTCTCTTGGATCAGTCTACGCGTGAGATCGTGGAGACGGCCAAAAGGAGCGGAGCGAAAGTCTCCGGCCCAATACCGTTGCCGACCAAGAAAGAACTCTATACGGTCAACCGCTCGCCTGTCATTGACAAGAAGTCCCGTGAGCAGTTCATGCTGGCGACCCATAAGAGGTTGTTGGAACTTCACGAGCCGACAGCCAAGACCATTGATGCTTTAAGGAAGTTGAATCTTCCGGCCGGGGTCGACGCGGAGATCAGGTAGCT
>JBBTLH010000051.1:0-2591 GCA_038068755.1 Candidatus Omnitrophota bacterium | reverse complement strand
ATGGAAAAGAAAAACAGAATAGTCGTACCTGTGCACGATATGGGCGCCAAAGTCGTTGAAGAACTGGAGTTGGACCACCATGTTTTTGACGGCGAAGTAAGGAAGAAGACGCTGTATCAGGCCATCGTAGGATTCAGGGCTAATCAGCGCCAGGGAACTGCCGCTACCAAGACAAGAGGCGAGGTTTCCGGCGGCGGCAAAAAGCCATGGAAGCAAAAAGGCACAGGCCGCGCGCGTCATGGTTCTATACGTTCACCATTGTGGAGACACGGCGGCGTTGTATTTGGCCCGCACCCCAGGGATTTCAGCTATAAAATGCCTCAGAAGATCAGGAGCGAGGCCCTGCGTTCCAGCATCAATGCCAAGATAGGAAGCGGAGATTTTATCCTGGTTGAGAAAATACACATAATGCATCCCAAGACAAAAGAGTTTGTTAAATTCCTGGATTCTTTAAAAGTAGGCGCCTCAAGCATTCTTTGCGTCATAGACGCGATAACCGAGAACATCAAGCGCTCCACCAGGAACATACCTCGCCTTGAAATCGTAGATTCCAATTCTGTGAACGCTTTTGACGTATTGAATTCAAAAAAAATATTAATAACCAGAGATTCTCTGAAGAACCTGACAAAACGCCTGAAAAATGTATAGCCCATATGATATTATCAAGTCTTTAATTCACACCGAAAAAGGCACACGCCTTGAAGTGGATGCCTGTTATCAGTTCTACGTAGCCAAGAGCGCCACTAAGGTAGATATAAAACGCGCGGTAGAAAAGATATACAAGGTGAAATGCAAGTCGGTCAACTCTTCAATAGTTCATGGCAAGCTCAAGCGCGTGCGCCATCAATTAGGAAGACAGCCTGACTGGAAAAAGGCGTATGTTAAGTTGGAAAAAGGCCAGAAGATAGAGGTAAAATAATGGCGTTAAAAAAATATAAACCCACAACACCTGGTAAGCGCTGGGCGAATCTTCCGGATTTCGCGGAGATCACTAAGGGCTATCCTGAGAAATCCCTGACAGAGACGCTCAATAAGTCCGGCGGCCGCAACAACAGGGGGCGTATAACCACCCGGCACATTGGCGGCGGGCACAAGCGCCTTTACAGGATCATAGATTTTAAACGCGATAAATATGATGTCTGTGCCAAAGTCATGTCTATAGAATACGACCCTAACCGCTCTTGCCGTATCGCTCTCTTAAATTACAAAGACGGTGAAAAGAGGTATATCCTGGCACCCTTGGGTTTAAATGTCGGAGATGAGGTATTAAGCACTATAGGAGCCGAGGCCGATGTAAAGACCGGCAACGCGATGCCTTTGCGTTTTATTCCTTTAAGCGCTTTTGTGCATAATATAGAGTTATCGCACGGCCGCGGAGGGCAGATCGCCCGCAGCGCCGGTAATGCAGCGCAGATCACAGCCAAAGAAGGTGATTTCGCGCATGTCAGGCTCCCTTCCAGCGAAATAAGGTTAATAAAGCTGGATTGCCTGGCTACTATAGGCCAGGTGGGCCATGTGGAACATGAAGCGTTGACGCACGGAAAGGCCGGAAGAAAACGCTGGTTAGGTATTCGGCCTACAGTCCGGGGTTCCGCGATGAATCCTATTGATCATCCACACGGCGGCGGCGAAGGTAAGGCCGGACAGGGTAACCCTCATCCTGTGTCCCCTTGGGGACAGAAGTGCAAAGGTTTGAAGACCAGGAAACATAAAAGATATTCAACTAAATATATCATCAAACGAAGGAATGGATAAATGCCAAGGTCATTAAAAAAAGGGCCTTTTGTAGAAGAGAAGCTTTCCAAAAAAGTTGAGAGCGCGCGTAAGTCAGGCTCCAGGCAGCCTATTAAGACCTGGTCCAGGAGCTCTACAATAATCCCGGATTTCGTAGGGTTCACGATCTCGGTGCATGACGGACGCAAACACGTTCCTGTCTTTATCACGGAAAATATGGTCGGGCATAAATTGGGTGAGTTCGCGCCGACGAGGCTTTTTAGGAAACACGGCGGTGTCAAAGCGAAGAAAGGCGTTGAATTAACTTAAAACTCATGTTAGCAAGCGCGCAAGGAAAATTCATAAGGGGTTCCGGCAGAAAGATACGGCAGGTGGTGGATCTTATCCGCGGGATGAAGGCGGGTGAAGCTCTTTCATTTTTGAAATTCGTTAATAAACGGCCTGTTTATTACGTCAGCAAAGTCCTGCATTCAGCCATCGCTAATGCCAAGATCAAGGGTTTAAATGTTGAGGACCTGGTCATCTCAAAGATAACGGCAGACGACGGCCCAAGATGGAAAAGGTTCAGGGCGGCCGCTTTTGGCAGGGCGACAGAGATATTAAAGAGGACGAGCCATATAAAAATAGAGTTAGATCTGAAGAAAGACAAGGAGCAAAAGTAATGGGACAAAAAGTAAATCCGATATCCGTGAGGTTAGGATTCATAAGAGATTCAGATTCCAGGTGGTTTGCCCGTCACGCTGATTTCGGAAATTTTCTGGTAGAAGATTTCAGGATTCGCAAGCATATAAAAAATTTGCTCAAGCAGGCGGCTGTGGCTAAGGTGGTTATTGAACGCGTGGCCGGCAAGGTCAAGA
>JBBTLH010000050.1:0-12973 GCA_038068755.1 Candidatus Omnitrophota bacterium | reverse complement strand
TCGCAAGAGAGCTCCTGACGCTCTCTTCATCTACCGAAGAGGCGGCCTTTGGCGTAGGATATTGGTCTGACCATTGGACGTATAACACGGATCTCATAGAGAGTTTTAACTCCGTATATCCCGACCGCGCCAAAGAGCTGTTATTTGAGAAGAAGGTCTTTACGTATTTTGACACGCACGCCTTCGTTCGCCCTAGAGCAGAGCGTTATACGACCCAACACACAGAGATGCGTCAGTATCATTCTATTTTTATTGACGAAGAGAAGAGCGCGCTTATTTCGCATAGGCGCGAGGCTAAAAATAAAGTCAGAACACATTTCGGCGAAGGAGATATTTTAAAAACGACCCTTATAGACAAGATACTTATGCTCATTGTAAATAAACTAAGTACTCTTGATCCTTTCGGCGTAGGTATAGAGATGGAAGCGGATAAACCGAGCTGGTACGATGCCTTAAACGGCCTTCCCGGACTTTTCGGTTCTGCGGTTTCTGAGACTTTTGAATTAAAGCGCTTGATCATTTTGCTTAGAGGCCTGTTTTTGAAATGGGGTGTTGAGGCAGACAAACAGGTTCCGGTTATCGTTGAGGTAGCTGAATTCTTTGAAGGATTACTAGGCCTGCTTGCGAGCAATGTCTCTGATCTTGAGTATTGGGATAAGGCGAACTCCTTGAAAGAATCTTACCGCCTTAGGGTAAGAAGGGGCGTGTCCGGAGATTTTAAGAATATTCCTGTTTCAAAAATACAAGAGTTGTTTGATTTGGCGCTTACCAAATTAAACTTAGGGATTGCCAAGAGTCTTGACGCAACGACCGGCTGTTATGTCACATATTTTTCTCATAAAGCGGTTCGGCGCGATCTTTTAGCTTTAGAGTTCACGCAGGCGAGGCTGCCGTTGTTTCTGGAGGGTTTTGTGCACGCCTTGCGGACAGAGAAAGATAAGGCCTCAGCCATACATAAGGCGTTGAGGAGAAGCCCCCTGTGGGACAAGAAGCTCAAGATGTACAAGGTCAATGCTTCGTTAGCTGATGAGAGTCTTGAGATCGGGCGCGCCAAGGCTTTTGTGCCGGGCTGGTTGGAGAACGAATCCATCTGGCTGCACATGGAATATAAATATCTGATTGAACTTTTAAAAAACGGACTTTACGATGAATTTTATGAGGATTTTTTCCGGGTGCTTGTGCCTTTTCAAAGGCCTTCTGTCTACGGCCGCAGCATTTTGGAAAATTCTTCTTTTATAGTTTCAAGCGCCCATTCGGATAAGTCTCTTCACGGCGCAGGATTCGTCGCGCGCCTGAGCGGTTCCACGGCTGAGTTCATCCATATGTGGTTGTTGATGAACGCTGGGCCCGAACCTTTCTTTCTGAATAAGGCAGGGGCTCTTTTTTTAAGGTTGAGGCCGGCTCTTTGCGGGAAACTTTTCGCGCGCGGCCCTAAAACCGCAAAGCGTGGAGTTTCTACATATAGCTTCTTGTTTTTGGGTAAGACGCGGGTTACGTATATCAATCCCAGAGGCAAAGATACTTTCGGCAAGGGCGGCGTTGGGCCTGTTAGCATTCGTCTTTTTGGACCTGAGGGCCTTATAGCCGAAGCAGAGGGCGGTGTCATCCATTCACCTTATGCCGAGATGGTCAGGTCGGGTAAAGTGGAGCGGATAGAAGTCATTTTGGATAAGATTTAACTTGTTTGAGGCATCCGCAAGCTGTATAATTACAACATGAAAATAAGACTTGGTGTAATAGTGTTAGGTTTCTTTTTATTCTTTCCTTTTGGGTGCGCGACCTTGACTGAGACCGGCGAGCTCTTTAGGGAGAGTGTCCAGGAAATAAAAGACGACAGGATTGATTTCGCGGTCATAAATCTCCAGTCTATCGTTAAGGACGCTCCTCGTTCGCCCTATGCCCCCACAGCGATGTTCGTTTTAGGCGAATACTATTTTGACAACTCCGATTATTTTAATTCATTGAAGATGTTTTCGGACTATATCCATAACTATCCCAAGCACAAAGGCATTATTTTTGCAAAACTTATCATCTATAAGATCATTGCCGAATTCAAAAATGAAGAGGCATTGGGTTCTCAAGAAGACGCCCTCATCAAAGAGATAAGAAAAGAGCTGTTTTCTCAACCTCTCTTTTTGATCTTTTACGATAAGAAATCACCGCGTTCCTATAAATCCCTCTTTAATAATTCTTATCTCGTCTATGATTATGTGGATAAGATTAAAGTCTTCCGCAATGACAAAATTTTCATTGAACTCTCACCATAACAAGATACGTTTTATCCTCTATGTTGTCTCATGCCTCACGCTCATAGTCGTTTCAGTTAATATAGTCTTTTCAATACTTCTTAATAACAAGATTTCCGAGGCTAAGCGCTTTGTCGCGCAGACTGGTGGTTTCTCTTTTAAAGTCAGATTTGCTTATTTCAACGTCTTTAGGGGGTTGACGATAGCGGGGTTGGAGTTGAGACGCGACGCGCAACCTATCTTTGAGTCCAAAAACGTAGATATCGGTTTTGACGCGCTGTCTCTTTTGAAGCGCAAGGTGCTCATTAAAAATATCTTCCTTGGGCCTGCGCGTGTTGATATGAGCCGGGTTTCTGACCTGGCGGAGCTGATTGCAGAAGTCCTTCCTAAACTGGATAAGACTATAGGTTTTTTTCCAACGACGTATTTTAAAGCTCTTGACCTGTATTTTGGCGACATCGTGCGATCGGACATACAAGGTTACTTATCTTGCGTCAAAGGCGATCTTTTGATAACTCGCGGGCAATTTTTATTAAAGAAAGTCAGTATCCCGGCTTTTAACGGCGCAGACCTTTTAAAAGGCAGCGGTTTTTATAAACCGTTTGATTACGTTTTTGATGTTGAATCAGATAGCGGAAGTTTTAAGATATCCCGCCTTGAACTCAGCAATCCGTCTTTGAAATTTACAGGGAACGGCCGCATAGGCGATCTCGGTAAAACTCCCAGCATGGATTTTGAGATGAATTTTGTGAATATCATCTTAGACGATTTCCCGTCGCTTAACAACGAGCGCGTGCAGTCGCGGGGAGTCATTGACGCAGTTTTTAAGGCCTCGGGCACCTTTGGCGACTTAGAGACTTTATTAAACTTGAAAGTATCAAACGCGCATTTTACTTTTTTTGATTCGCTTTCTATAGATAAGGTCAGCGGGTCTGCGGTGGCAAACCGCGATCACATCGTAGGCCAAAATTTTAACCTTACCGTAAACGGCATGCCTTTCAGCGCGGATTTTGCTATTTATCAAAAAGACAATCCCCGCTTAAAGCTTGAGCTATCATCGGTCTGGGCCAAAGGCGCGTCGTCGCCTCCCGCATTTATTTTGGATCTTTCCGCGGATTGGGTAGACAGCGGGCTATCCGGAGATATCAGGTCTAAGTTAAGATATGCATCTTTGAATGCGGTCAATATTTTAGCTATTGATTTTAAAAAATTCAGGTTAGAGTATAATGAGGATCTTTTTTTTAACGTCCATGACCTTATAGTCAATCTTACCGTGCAAAGCTCCGGAGCCAACGATAAAACGAAGGTTTCAAACAACGGCTTAAGTTTTGAGCGCATTTTTTCTACTATCCGCAGACAAAAAGACGGCTTTATATTAGACGGCCTTAAAGGCATCTGCTACGGAGGAACGCTGGAAGGCAAACTCAATTTTGTGCCTGTAGATGGGCGCATAGCCGTAAATGGGGAGGCGCATTTGAGGGATGTTGATCTTGACGAATTTTTCCGTAGGTCGCCGGAGGTGCAGCGCGTCCTTTCGGGGAAGCTGGCAGGAGATCTAAGGTTTGATACAAGTAAACTGGATATGTTTAAAGGCCAGGCATTCGTAGAAAACGGCGTTGTGGAACAGAATCCTATTTTGAACTCGGTCTCTGATTTTCTGGGAGTGCCTTCGCTTAAAAAGATAGCCTTTGACGATCTTTCAATGTTCTTTAGCGGAGGCCGTGGCGAGTATGCCTCGCAGGTGAAGTTGCAATCGCCTGATGTTATAGGTGTCTTGGACGGCAAGGTGTCTGGCTATGAAAGGATAGAAGGTTATTTGTCTACGAGCCTGGCCACTAAGTTGTTGGATGAATCAAAGCAATTCAGGAAAATACTCGCCTACATAAAACACGACGAGCCATCCGTTATCTTTGCCTTTAAGATATCTTCTTATCTTAATAGCCCGCGCGTTTTGTGGCTGAAAAATGAATTTAAGGAAAAGCTTCAGAACCTTCTGCCTGAACGCAACAAACGTTTCCTTCAGCGCCAAGTCAACAGCATGGTAGAAAACATAAAAGCGGAGTAAATAATGGAAAAAAACAATGAAGTCATCGGTATCGCGGAATTCTCAAGGCTGGAAGGGCATTAATTAGTTTATAGTGGATAGTTAATAGTTTATGGGAAAAAATCTGGTCTATGTTCTTGGTGTTACCTATGCGCTATTCACTATATACTATTAACTGATAGTTACTTATTGAAAGATATTAAATGATCTATTGGCAATTGTTTCTATCGTTTTTTAAGATCGGATTATTCGCCATAGGCGGCGCTTATTCGTTTTTGCCTCTGACTGAAAAGGAAGTCGTTGAGAGATATCATTGGCTGTCAAAGCCTGAATTTTTGGATATCTCGGGGTTTGTCAAAATTTTTCCCGGAGCTATTTCTGTCAAGTATGCGACCTACGTCGGTTATAAAATGGGAGGGTATTTGGGCGTTGCTATCGCTAATTTCGCTAATCTTATGGCGCCGGCTTGTTTTGTATTGATAGCGACTGTTTTCTATACCCGGTTTAACGCAACGCCTCATGTAAAAGGCGCTTTCAAAGTGATACAGCTTGTCATTTTCGCCATGATCATTGCCGTTGCCTTTCAGACCATATCTCTTCAACAATTAAGGAGCTGGACTGCGCTTTTAGTCGTTGCAATAGCGTTTTGCCTTTTCATGTTCACTAAGGTAGAACCCGCCGTTATTATCGTCCTTGCCGGCCTCTTGGGCGCTTTCTTGCGGTTTATATGATTTTTTGGTATAATTTTTTATTCTGAGGAGCGCGTTTAAATGGGTTTATTGAAGGATTTTAAGTATTATACGCCTGCAACATTAAAAGAGGCCCTGGGTTTATTAAAGAATGCCCGCTACCCGCTTGTCTTGGGAGGCGGAACCCTTTCTTTAAATCACCTTAAAAAGGCGGCTAAATATCCGTCAGATGTTGTTGGCCTTAAAAAGGTTTCAGTTCTGCGCGGTATAAAGGATTTAAAAGGCGCTGTGGCCATCGGCACCATGACAACAATAGCAGAGATCTGCGCCTCAGGCATCATCAGGAAAAACTTTCCCTCGCTTGTTGAGGCCTGCTCTAAGTCAGCCACGACCCCCATACGGAATATGGCGACCATAGGAGGCAATGTGGCCTCACGCTTTTTTTGGGTAGATCTACCGGCTGTCCTTATTTCCCTGGGCGCTAAGGTATCTATCGCGACGGCAGGCCGCCAAAGAGTAGTCAGCATTCAAGAGTTTCTCGGATCCAAGCCGCCTAAAAAATTTATCCTGACCAAAGTGGTCATTCCTAAAAGTGATTGTTTAAGTTTTTATTTCAGGCATACAAAGACCATGGTAGTTGACGTGCCGTCTTTGGCGCTCGCCTTCTTTGCCTCTTTAAAGAAGGGCAAGCTTTCAGGCGTTGTTTTGGTTGTCAACACTACTGTGTCTTTTCCCGTAAAACTTAAAGAAGTGGCTGCCGCTATGGAGGATAGGCACCCGAAAGAGGTTTCATTAAAGAGCGTTACGCAGGCCTTGAATAAAGATGTGGAAAAATTGAGGCTTGACGAATACCGCGTTGGCTGTCTGGCTACTGATCTTGAATCGCTTTTAGGGATTTTTAGCGCCGTCATTTAAGAGAATGAAAAATATAAAAGTAAAAATAAATAATAAAACGCATGATCTCGCAGTCCGGGATTCTGAGCTTTTGATAGAGACGCTTCGCGATCGGCTCGGGTTGTTGGGCACAAAATACAGCTGTCTTGAGGGAGATTGCGGCGTCTGCACCGTACTTTTGGATGGAAAGAATTGCCTTTCGTGCCTTATTCTATCCGCGGATGCGGACGGGCATGAGGTTGTGACCATAGAGGGAATAGCGCAAAAAGGCGGCCTTCATTCTTTGCAGGAATCATTTGTCAAGAATGGCGCTATCCAGTGCGGTTTTTGCACGCCGGGTATGATCCTTGCCGCTAAAGCTCTTTTGGACGGGAATCCCAGCCCTACGGATGAAGAAATAGCCGGCGGCCTTGATGGCAATCTCTGCCGTTGTACAGGGTATATTAAGATAATAGACGCTGTGCGTGAAGCGTCGCAAAGGTTAAAAGATGGAAAATAGAACGACAAACCCTGTTGGAAAGAGCGTGCCCCGCATTGATGCCCGCCAAAAAGCTACAGGCGAGGCTGTCTACGCTTTTGACTTAAAGCTGCCAGGCATGCTGGTAGGAAAGATGTTGCGCAGCCCTTATCCGCACGCGAGGATCTTAAATATTGATACATCTAAAGCTGAAAAATTAGAAGGGGTGGCTGCCGTGATCACGGCCGAAGATACGTTTAAGATAAAATTCGGATCCAATGAATTTTTCTTCCCTAATACCGTAGATCAGATGGCGCTTGAGTCCGAGAAAGTGCGTTATATCGGCGATGAAATCGCCGCTGTTGCTGCCGTAGACGAAGAGACAGCCCAAAAAGCGCTTTCTCTTATTAGCGTCAAGTATGAAGTTCTGCCGGCTGTTTTTGACGCGGTTTTAGCCATGAAACCCGGCGCGCCTCAGATCCATAGCGCGATGAACAATATCGGCGTCATGATGCCGGTCCAGTTCGGCGACGCGGATAAGGGGCTTAAAGAATCCGACTATATCAGGGAAGACGTATTTGTCCTCCAGAGCGCGGCCCATTGCGCGCTGGAGCCGCACGTCTCGCTTGGGAAATATGAAGTCTCAAACGACCGCATCACGCTATGGACATCAACTCAGGCTCCTTTTAAAGTCCGCGAGGCATTAGCTAAGACTTTAAGGATGGCTGAGGCTGATATACGCGTCGTCAAACTTAATGTAGGCGGCGGTTTCGGAGGGAAATTAGAGATGCTACCCATGGATTTCGCGGCCTGCCTTTTGTCCAAGAAAAGCGGCGGCCTTCCTGTCAAGATATGCTGCACCCGTCAAGAGGAGTTTTCTTTTACCAGGCGCAAACACCCGATGATCTATAAGCTTAAATCCGGAGTCAAGCGCGACGGCACGCTTATGGCCATAACCGGCGAGGTCATCGCGGACGGCGGCGCTTATTGCAGTTATGGACCTACGGTCGTTGCGGCGTCCATCATGCGTATCTTCATGGTGTATAAGATAACGAACATACGCATTATGGGTTTTCGCGTCTATACGAATAATCCCATTTGCGGCGCGATCCGCGGGTTTGGCGGTGTGCAGTCAGGCTTTGCCATTGAGTCGCACATGGACATGCTCGCGCGCGGCATCGGAATGGACCCTGTGGAATTCCGTCTCAAAAACGCGACAGATCCAAACATGACCACTATAAACAAGCTTATCCTTTCTTCAAACGGCCTTAAAGATTGTATTAAAAAAGCCGCCGAGGTAAGCGGCTGGAAGAATAAATACGCCAATGCTAAAGATAAAGCAAAAAACGTTGCCAGGGGCATAGGCATGGCTATTGCCGCTGACGTAATGGGATCCAAGATGTACAAGGCCCACGAGTCTGCAGGCTCCATTATCAAAGTGGAAGAGGACGGGTCTGTTTATCTTTTTACGGGTGCGGCGGATACGGGCCAGGGTTCGGATACAGCTATGGCTCAGATAGCAGCCCAGGAGCTGGGCGTTGCCTATGAGCGCGTCAGGGTAAAAGCCGCGGATACGGAGATAACGCCTTTTGATACAGGTAGTTTCGCCAGCCGCGTGACTTTCATCTCAGGTAATGCTACGAAGAATGCCGCGACGGATGCCAAGAAGCAGATATTAGAAGTTGTGGCCTCCGAGCTAAAATTAGAAAAAGACGATTTGGACATCCGCGATGAGCAAGTCGTAAAAAAACAAGACGGCTCAGCTGTCATGTCTTTTGACCGGGCGGTCCAGCTTTGCTATTCTTTTAATTACGGCCATCTGATCATCGGCCGCGGCAGCTATAACCCTAAGACAACACCCATAGATTTTAGGACCGGAGAGGGAAATGTTTCCGGCAGCTATGGTTTTGAGGCCCAGGTCGCGGAAGTGGAAGTGAACAAAAAAACAGGACAAGTAAAGGTAATAAAGATGTATGATGTCCATGATATAGGCTACCCTATTAATCCGATGAGTGTACATGGCCAGATAGAGGGGTCTATTGTCATGGGTATCGGCTATACCCTTCATGAGAACCTGAAATTCAACGAAGGCCGCGTGGTTAACCCCAGCTTTTCAAAATACAGGATACCCCGCGCCACCGATATCTCGCCTATAGAATCAATTTTTATAGAAACCAACGATCCCCAAGGACCTTTTGGCGCAAAGGGTATGGGCGAGGCGTCATTATTGCCGACCGCAGCGGCCATCGCTAACGCGATCTATGACGCGGTAGGGGTTCAGATAAAGGACCTGCCTATTACGCCCCAGAAGGTTTTGAAGGCGATAAGAGAGAAAGAAGCTGTTTGAACTCTTGCGGCGTGTTGAAAGACCGGATACATCCTGCGTCATTGACAGGAAGTTTTAAGGTTTCTTTTTCGTGCTTATGCATAAGCGCTGATAATGGTTCATCGTTTTTTAGATCTTTAAAATCCCGGAATAACCTCTTTGAAAAGATCGGCGGGTGGCCGTTTTTGTCTTCGTAGGTCGGCACCACGATCAAAGACGGATTCTTTAGAAAAACTTCTATTAAGAGGTCTATTGTTTCTTTCTTGATAAAGGGCATATCAACGGGTAGAAGAAGGATGCCTTCGGTATCTGAGTCCAGGTTTGTAAGCCCGACTTTGAATGAAGATGTCTGGCCTTGTGAATAGTTCTCGTTCAATACGATCTTTATGCCTGAATTTTTAGGTATTTTTGAAGATATTTTTTCGGCATCCGCGCCTAACACTACGATGATCTCCGAGGCTTTTGTATCAAGCAGCATTGTCAGGATGCGCTCAATGACGCAATTAGCGCCAATGCGTACCAGGGCTTTAGGTGAGCCGAATCTAGTACTTGCTCCAGCGGCTAATAGAATGCAGGAGATCATAGGAGTAGTATAGAACACAATGGTCAAGCTATTCAATAAGATTCTTGAGACTCTGGCGCAGAATAATTCCTGTGTTTTGGCAACGGCCGTCTCTTCGCGAGGCTCAAGCCCGCGCAAGCAAGGCGCAAAGATGATCATTTATAAAGACGCCTCCATTGAAGGGACCATCGGTGGAGGGAAGCTGGAAAAGACCGTTATCGCCGACGCGCTTGACGCTTTAAAAAGGAAGAAGTCTGTTTTAAAGATTTACCCTCTTAACAGGAAGTCCGGCCTGCAGGCCTGCGGCGGCGAGATCTCCATTTTTCTTGAGGTGTTAGAACCTGATAAGAAAATAATAATCGCGGGCGCAGGACACATAGGCCTGGCACTCTCACTTATCGCAAAGCTTTTAGGGTTTGAAGTCGTCATCGCGGATAACCGCCGTTTGTTTGCTAACGCCGGCAGGTTCCCTCACGCAGATAAGATAATCTGCGCGCCCTACGAAGAGGCCTTCAAAAAAACACCCATAGACAAGAATACTTTTATCGTTATCGTCACGCACGGCTGTGAATTTGATAGGGAGAGCCTGGAAGCAGCTTTATACACAAAGGCCGGTTACATCGGGATGATAGGCAGTGATACCAAGATAAAACTCGTTTTTAGCGCTCTTATGAAAAAAGGTTTTAAAAAAGATAAGCTGGCTCTGGTCCATACTCCAGTGGGCGTAGATATCGGCGCAGAGACACCGGAAGAGATAGCGGTTGCTATCGCTGCGGAAATAATACAAGTTAGCAGAGAGTCAGAAAAGTGAGGTAATTATGTCATTAGATGTTATTAAACAGATGGTGCTGGACGCAGGGATGGGATATCTGGCTACGTGCGATGCAGACCAGCCGCGCGTGCGCGCAATGATGCCTATCTTAAGGGATGACGGAACTCTTTTAGCGGCTACTTTTCCGCATACCAAAAAGGTCGGTCAGATCGCAAAAAATTCTAAGGTAGAGATATGTTTTGTGGACCGCAAATTAAGCCACTGCCGCATAGAGGGCAAAGCGGTCATAAGTCAGGATATGGCCTTAAAAGAAGAATTGTGGAATAAACAGATGATGCTGAGGCAGTTTTTTTCAGGGAGCGACGACCCGAATTTTGTTCTGATATTGATTGTGTCCACGAAAATAAGCATGATGAATGCAGGTGACAGGAATTACGCGGAGGTAAAGATTGGTTAAGGAAGTCGTTTGTAAAGTTTGTGGATATGGGGAGTGCTGCAGGGAAGGCGTTGAGGCAGACCTTTGGGAGGTCGGACGCATCCTGGAAGAGTCTTTAGATATATCCCGGCCGTGGTTTAAATATTTAGGAAGGGATAAAAGATTCCCTTCGGGCTATAAATTCAGCACCGTTCTTCGGAATGGTCACTGTATTTTTCAAAATAAACAAAACCGCTGCGTCATTTACGAGATCAGGCCGCGTTTTTGCGAAGAGTTTCCTCTCGAGGGCGGGCAAAAAGCGCCTTATTATCATAGACTTTGTTATTATGGGAAGAAGAAAAAAAATATAAGAAAGCGAGGCCAAAAGTGAGCTTGCTTGTCTTGGGGACAGCGGCATTGGATACGGTGAAGACGCCTTCCGGCGCGCGTCGTGAAATGCTGGGCGGTTCTGCGGTTCATTTTTCAATGAGCGCTTCTTTTTTTACCAAGATAGATCTCGTGGCTATAGTGGGATGTGATTTCCCCAGGAAATATATTGAATTTTTGAGCGGGAAAAAAGTTATTTTAACATCGTTTGTAATAGAGCCCGGCAGGACGTTTCGATGGAAGGGCGAATATACGGGAGACCTGAATTCAGCTTTGACCTTAGGCACGGAATTAGGCGTTCTATCTATCTTTAAGCCTAAAGTCGCCGAACACCAAAGGGCGATAAAAAATATATTTTTAGCAAACGTAGACCCTGATCTTCAGCTTGCGCTTCTTTCTAAAATGCGTGACCCGCGATTGGTGGGGTTAGACAGCATGAATTACTGGATAGACCATAAGAAGAGGTCCCTTCTAAAACTGATGAAAAGAGTAGATATATATGTCGCTAACGATGCGGAAGCGCGCACTCTTTCTGGCGAGACGCATCTTTTGAAAGCGGCAAAGTGTTTGCGCCGCATGGGCCCGCCCATTATCATTATTAAGAAGGGCGAACACGGGGTATTAGTATACAGCGATGATCTTATTTTCTCGCTGCCCGCTTATCCGGTAGAAAAAGTCGTGGACCCGACAGGCGCCGGAGATACTTTTGCCGGCGGTTTTATGGGTTATTTGACAAGCGTAAAGAAGATCACAGGCCTGGCGCTAAAGAAAGCTGTGACGTACGGCATTGTCATGGCATCTTTTAATGTGGAAGGGTTTGGGGTTGAGCGGAGTTCCAAGGTCACGCTCAGGGCAATTGAGGCCAGGCTGAAGCTCTTCCGCCAGATAGTTTGTTTTTAAAAAATATGAAACTTAAAGCGGTAGTACTTATCCTATTGTTTTGTCTTGCGGGTTGCGCGTCCGGCAAAGACCGAATCCGTGTTTCTGGCATATCTGACCTAAAGAAACAATTGAGCGTTGTTTCGGCTAAATTTGAAGCGGCCAGAAAGGAGAATCTGACTCTCAAAAGGGAGCTTGTGCTTTATAAGAAATCGCAGGATATTGATACCAGAAGATTTATTGAAGCTTTGGATATATTTGAGAATGAATTTTCGGATGATATAGCCAAGAAAGAAGCCTGGATACGCATCACGGACCGCGGCCTGGTGATTACGGTTTCAGCGGAAAAGTTGTTCATTTCAGGCAGTGACGCCTTAAGCGATGAAGGTAAGGCGTTTTTGGACAGGGTATTGGAGATCTGCCGCGTTGAGTTCCCCGATAATTACCTTTATATAGAAGGACATACTGATAATCAGTCCCTGGCGGTCTTTGAATGGAAATCAGATTGGGATTTTTCATTCGCGCGAGCTTTAAGCGTTGTGGATTATTTTACGGTGAAGAAAAGTATGGACCCATTAAAGTTATCCGCCTCGGGGTTTGGCCGGTACAGGCCGCGAACGCCTAACGATACTAAAGAAGGCAGGAGTCTGAACCGCAGGGTAGAGATCATTGTGTCGCCACAGCGGTTGAAACATATTTTTCAGGGGGTGCGTTAAATGAGTATAGGCGATGTTTTCCTGACCCAGAAGGGTTTTGAGAAGTTGAAAGACGAGCTGGATCATTTAAAAAAAGTTAAAAGAAGGGAAGTAGCCAGACAACTTGAAAAAGCGAGGCAGATGGGCGACCTTTCGGAGAACGCCGAATACGACGCGGCCAAAGAGGCGCAGGCGCATCTTGAAAAAAAGATAGCTGAATTGGAAGATAAGCTCTCCCGCGCCAGGATCATAGAACATGAGAATATACCCGCCGATAAAGTCTACGTCGGCGCGCTTGTCCAATTGCTGGATAAAGATACCGAAGAAGTCGTGAAGTATGTGATGGTCTCGTCGCCAGAAGCTGATTACGCGCAGAACAAGATCTCCATGGAATCCCCCATAGGAAAAGCTCTGATGGGTCATAAGGAAGGCGACGTGGTAGAGATAAGTGTGCCGGCAGGTATTTTAACCTATCAGATCCTGAAGATCAGCCGTTAATTACTTATCTAAACCACAGGCTTGTTTTGCAAGAGTGTTCTTTGAAAAAATTGTTTAGGCTCTGGCTCCAGTCAAAGGAGTGCTTACGCACCGCACAAAATTCGGCTAA
>JBBTLH010000049.1:0-7024 GCA_038068755.1 Candidatus Omnitrophota bacterium | reverse complement strand
GCAAAATGGACGATCGATCCAGGCCGCTCTCTCTTAAAGATCTTATCGATCGCTTTTTTATCGCAAATGTCGGTTTTATAAAATTTATATTTACCTTTTATAGACTTAAGCCTGTCTAAGTCGCCGGCATAGGTCAGCTTATCAACAATGACGATTTGCCTGCTTTTGGCGACTCCTTGCCTGACAAATTCACTGCCTATGAAACCCGCCCCACCCGTTACTAATATTTTAGATAGTTTTGGACGCATTCTTCGTATACCTCTTTAATGGGCCGGACATTAAACCCTGTTTTTTCCAGTTTCCTTGTGGAAAGTATAAGGTTAGTCCTGACCAGGTTAAGTTTTTTGTAACTTATGACCTCATATTCAAAATCAGGCCTGTACTTTTTATAGACGTCAAGTAAAGCGGGATATGTAAGGCCGCCTGAGTTCACAACATTATAAATACCCCTGGCATCTATCTTTATCAGGTGTTCTAAGGCTTTTATGAGATCGGGAATATATGTTACGGAATTGGGCAGGTCTATAACCTTTTTGTACCTGATTATCTTATCAAGGATGTTGCGCAAACTGGGCCTGTCATCCAGAGGTATCCTGATACGCGCGATCAGGATGTTATACTTAGACGACAGTACATCCAGAGCCCTTTCAGCGTAAATTTTTGAACGGCTGTAAAAAAGTCCAAAGAAGTCCGGGATGTCTCTCTCTGTGATCGGCTTATTCTTAGAATAATCGTAGTTATAAATACAGCCGCTTGAGATATGGACTAATTTTATGCTTCGGCGTAAGGCCACCTCAGCCAATAGGAGCGGTACAAAAACATTGGCCGAAAGGGTGGCATCTTTATCCAGTTCACATCCATCCACATTTTTCGCGCCCGTGTAGCCGATACAATTAATGATGACATCGGGTAAAAATCTTGCTATCTCCTGGTCAGCGTCTTCAAATTTTAAGATCATTTTTTCGGTTATCCGGCATTGCAAGGCCTTTTGTAATCTATCTCCGATAAAACCTCGCCCAAAAATAAGGATCTTATCTTTTTTCATATTCTAATATCCCTCTCAGGTATTCGCCATACGGTGTTTTTATAGAGGCAGACAAACGTTCCAATTGGCGCGCCTTAATATAACCCATGCGATAGGCTACTTCTTCAATGCAACCCACTTTTAAACCTTGCCTCTCTTCAATCGTCTTGATGAATACAGAGGCGTCTATCAGGGAATCGTAAGTACCCGTGTCAAGCCATGCATAACCCCGGCCCAAAAGCTTGACTTTAAGTTTGCCTCTTTTCAAGTACTCGTTGTTTACCGAAGTGATCTCTATCTCACCTCTTGCCGAAGGTTTTATTTTTTTGGCAATTTTAGCGGCATTCTTGTCATAGAAATAAAGCCCGGTAACAGCCCAATTAGACTTTGGCTTATTCGGTTTTTCTACGATAGACCTGACTTTGAAATCCGTGTCAAATTCAATGACGCCGTAACGCTGGGGGTCCCGGACGTAATATCCGAAAACACAAGCGCCATCTTTTAACCTAGCGGCTTGTTTTAGAATTTGCGTCAGATCATGCCCATAGAATATATTATCTCCCAATATCAAAGAAACGCTATTACCGGCTATAAAATCCTCGCCGATAATAAGGCTGTCTGCTATGCCGCGCGGCTCTTGCTGAACGGCATATGAAAATTTTATACCAAGATCCTCACCGTTTCCCAAAAGGTCTTTAAACCGGGGAATGTCTTTTGAGGTAGATATAACAAGGATATCTTTTATACCAGCCAGCATCAGGACTGAAAGCGGATAATATATCATCGGCTTGTCATAAATGGGCAACAGCTGTTTACAGACACCTTTGGTGATGGGGTAAAGCCTCGTTGCCTTACCTCCGGCTAAAATTATTCCTTTCATGCAAACCTCAGCTTTCTATCCCGCTTCGCAAAATGTGTTAAGATTCTCTATGGTGCTCAAAATCAAAAATATGACCCATTAATTTTTTTGTTCCTCGTCCAAAATACGCCAGGTCAGACATATCCCTGACAGATATTAGCCGGTTCAAAATAAACTCCGGGCTGAACGCTACATTATAAATACCCCGCACAAGGCTCATCATCTGGCCATCGCCTATAGGGCTTTTCATCACCGGGCGCTTCATATCATAATCATCCCAATCGTATGACCTCAGAAGGCCGTCTTTACGGCATTCTTCAAACAACACAGAACCCGGATATGGTATGACAATGGTAGCCTGAACTGTATAGGCATAACCTTTTTTAAGAAGCCAGCGGCCTAATTTTAAGGTATTGCGCGCTTCTTGGTATGTTTCCCATGGGTAACCAAACATAATGGTGATATGAGGATACAATCCGGCTTCCCGGGCGGCCCGGCATGAAGCAACAATATCTTCAACGTTTAGATTTTTGTCAATCCTGTCTAAAGTCTTCTGATTAGCAGATTCAAGGCCAAACAGGACAAGACGAAAACCAGCTTGCCTCATTTTTTTATATTCAGCTAAGCTCAAGGCTCCGAAACGCATATTGCAATCAAGGGTTACTTTCTTGTTCAACCCTCTTTGAATTATCATGCTACAGAAATCGTCAAGCCAATCGCCTATGGGAAATGTGCCGGTATCATCCATTATTTCAGCCACGCCATAGCGCTCAACTAAAGCACCTATCTCGTCAACTACATTCTCTGCCCGCCTTGCCCTGAAACGCGGATAAAGGGTCGGCCAGCTGCAAAATTTGCACTTTCCCCACCAGCAATCGCGGCCAGCCATAATATATGTGCCGGGAGTTTTTTTAAAATTACCGTTCTTAAACGCGTAGAGCTGCCATTTGGCCAGATCACGATCAATGAAAGGAATGGAATTTAGATCATGGTCAAGCTTGAATACACCTGTGTTCTTGACTACATCATTATCACGATACCAGATGCCAGCCTCAAGTAACGCGGGGTTAATAGTTAATAGTTTATAGTTTATAGAAGTGCACAAATTTAAAAGAAGGAAGTCATAATCTCCGCCGGTGAGGACAAAATCAACTTTAGAGTTATCAAAAGATTCCTGTGGCAACGCGGTAACGTGGTCGCCGAATAGGACAGTTAATAGTTTATAGTTTATAGTACTGAGTTTCTTGAAATCATTGATGATCCTCCAGTGCTGCTTGACTACGGGAGTCTTGGTCTCCATTGCTATTATATCCGGCTTCATATCCGTAATCCTCTTTAAAAAATCCGCATAAGAAAGACCCTCTGCGATACCGTCAATCCAGAATACTTCGTGCCCGGCTTTTTTCAGGAGCGTTGCAGCCTGCGCCGGCACAACAGGATAAATATAAGTAGGTTCTTTAAAATACTGAAATTGCCTGTTCTGGGATAAAAGCGGCACGCCTTTTTCAGCGTTTAAAGGAGGATAGGCTATAGCGATCTTCACGTCCCTGCCTCCTCTTTTAAGCTTGGCGCTATGAGCCCAAAAATAAAATACAGGCCATAACAAATATGAGTCAGAAAAACGCCTAAAGTAACTAAAGCCGCCATTTTGATATCTCTTTTATTAAAAACATTGGCTAAGACAAATAAGCCATATGCCAAGATAGAACCCGCGTAAACATAAGCGAAAGAATTATCAAAAAATGCGAAATACAGGCCCAATACTAACCAAACCAAAAAAACAGTGGGAATGAAATATTGCCACCTCAAAGAAGTTTCCGGGAAGCGTTTGACAAAATAACCCCGGTGTAACGCGTAACTGCATATCTGCTTCAAATGCGGCAAAAATAAAGGCCTTCTGTGGTGAAAGACAAGCGCCTCAGGGTCATAGACTATTTTTTTATTAAGGCGTTTAGTTATCTCAAGGCACAAGTGAGTATCTTCTCCCGGCCAAAAATTGGTCTTAAAGCCGCCTAATCGTTCAAAAATATCCTTTCTTACAATAAGATTACACGAAGGATAATCGTCAACCAGCCTCTTTTTAGCCTTTATGTAACGGTAACGGAATGTGCCGCTTGCTAAAAAAGACTCATAAATACGGCCGCTTGAGCGCCTTAAAAAATCCTCAGTCGGCGGCGTGACAGCAGGCCCTCCGACAGCCGCTACATCCGCGTCTTCAAAATTTTTCAAGGCGCATGTTAACCAGCTTTCAGAAGGATACGCGTCATCATCCAAAAAGGCCAGTATCTCTCCTTTTGCCTGCGCGCTTCCGATATTTCTTTTTTTTGCCGGAAGGCACGGCCCTGTGGGTATAACCCTGACCCGGCCTTCAGGATAGGTAAATTCCTCATCCGGCAAAACAATGATCTCGTAATCCTGATAAGCAAGCTTCAGGCACTTCTGAAGTGATTCTTTTAAAAAATCGTTGAAGCCTTTAACAGCTATAATAATGGATACCATCACTTTAACATGTGCGGAAAACGATCGTAATATTTAAGGACTTTCATCCTGTAAAATATAGCTAACGTATCATACCCGGTCTGCCACATAGCTTTAAAGCCTATCCTGCCCATCTGCCTCTTCTGATTCAAGACTACAGGGGCTTCGGCTATTTTGTAGCCAAGGCGCACCACATTAGCCAATATCTCAAGGTCTAAGGCAAATTTCTTCACGACGATCCTCGGAAAAACGTGTTTGAGGACTTCTTTTTTAAAGATTTTCAACCCTGTCTGCGTATCATGAATGGGCAGGCCAAAAAGGACCTTAATGATAAGATAATAAACGAAACTGACGATCTTTCTGGATAGCGGATACTCAACCTTTGAGTTAGGATGAAGTTTTGAACCTATGACGACATCCGCACCGGATAAAAGCATGATATCAAAAAGTGTACGGATCTGTATAGGATGAAGGTCTAAATCCGCGTCCAAAAATACGATATAGTCCCCTGTAGCATACCGAAAGGCTTTTTTCAGCGCCCTGCCTTTGCCGGAACTTCTATACCTGCGGGGTATCCTCTTTACTATTATCTGCGGGTATTTCCTTGCGACCTTCAAAGCTTCATCATATGTCCCATCCCGGCTACTATCATCTAATAATATAACTTCGTAATTGCAGCCAAAATCATCAAACGTGCGCACAGTTTCCTCAAGGCTCTCTTTTATAGTGGCGGCCTCATTGTAAGCAGGCATGATAACGGAAACTTTGCCTTTAAGATCTTTCATAAAGCGGCCCCCGGGAAAACCTTAGCCCAAAGTAAAACAATACAGCAGAACAAAAAGTCAAGACCAAAAGCACGTGAGTTAACGTCTTATGAAACAAAGATATACCTAAAAACTGGCAGACCGTCATGCACGCCAAAAAATAAATATATTTCATCCGATGCAGGGATAAATTATAAAGCATGACAATATTCGTAAGCGCGAAAAGGCTCATGCTTATTGCAAAAAATTTGACGAGTCCTATGGCCAATGGCTGCTCGTGCCCGGTCAAAATTTTTAAAATGGATGCCGGGAAGAGCAAAGTGACAACGGTCGCAGACCCACACAACAATCCTACTATAACAAGGCACTTTTTTAAGAGGGTTTTGGTATTCTCATTTTTAGCGTGGGAATCAACTATCTTGGGGAACATGACCACGCCTATGGCCCCGGGCACAAAAAGGGCTATCTTGCCGACCATCTGAGCCACTGAATAGAAACCTGCCTCAAGAGGAGTAAAAAAATGTTTTACCAAAATTATATCCATATTCGTCAGCGCAAAAAAACACAGCATGGATAGGCCCACGGGCAGAAAATAACTGTAGATGTCTTTCTTATCTAGGATAACCGGATCCGGCAACGCTCTTAATTTTATCATGTCACGGGGCAGCTGAAATAAAGAAAGGCAAAAACCTACAATAACCGAAAAAACAAAACCCAAAAGCCCGCCAAAAGCCTTTAGGCCTAAAGCAACCAGCACAAATCCAAAAAATAATTTTGATATGCTAGAAACTATACCGTTTATGGCTACGTCATTGAATCTTTGCAATCCTGCAAGCGCACCCATCGTGATTGTCGCAAAAGAGCTAAAAAGTATCCCTGCGGCTACCGCGTATAAGAGCCTCCTTTCATCTATCTGTAAAAATGCCGCAATATTGTGGCCGCCGATTACTAGAACAGATAATACAACCGCTAAAAAAATAACTATAATTCTTATAAAATACGAAAGTAACGACTGGACTTTATCTACCTGTTTGTGTGCCATGTATTTTGACGTATACCTTGTGACGACTGTCTGCAGTATGCCTACCGGCACGCAAAAAAACATGAGCACAGAAACAAAAGTGTTCAACACGCCGTAATCCTGAGGCGCAAGATGCCTGACCATATATAGCCAAAAAACAAGATTTAACACATTGGCTACTACGCTGGAGGCAAATATGACGCCTCCTTGTCTGAATATAGGATCAGAAAAAAATGATATTAGTCGTTTTTTCATCGTTTCTTAAAAATAAAATTGAAAAATCTTACAGTGTCGTGGAGCGGATGGATAGCGCTAAACTGGCCTTCGTATACAGTCGTAATGGGAACTGATTCTATCTTAAAACCCTGCCGCGACGCTTCCAGAAGCATTTCAGATTCAATCTCAAACTTTTCCGTACTAAGGTTCATTTTTCGCAAAAGGCCCCTACTGATCAACCTAAAACCGCATTGAGAATCCGGAACCCGTTGACCACACAATCTTGATATCACAAAAGACATGGCCCAATTGATACACCACCGAACACAAGGCATTCCTTTCGCCCTGAGCATTCTGTTGCCGACTACAATACCTGGGTTTAACTTTGAAAAGCACTCCACAAATGGCGCGATATCGCCGGGCAAATGCTGGCCATCACCATCCATAATAATGAGAGCGTCGTAATCGCGCGCTGTAAGTAAGTCAAAGGCCTTGCGCAGAGACGCTCCCTTTCCGAGATTGCGCTCATTTGAAATAACTAAGGCGCCGTTATCATGGGCTATTTTAGCCGTATTGTCTTTTGAGCCGTCATCAATGACGATCGTGTCAAACCCCAGGCCGCGCACTGCCCTTACAAGCCAGCAGATAGATCTTTCTTCATT
>JBBTLH010000048.1:2755-6800 GCA_038068755.1 Candidatus Omnitrophota bacterium | reverse complement strand
CATATAAGACATTCAATTCGTCAATAAAAGATTTAAGATACTCTTCCCTGTATATGGCCTCCACTGCCTGACAAAAATTCCTGTATTTCTTATGTATGCGCGTTAAAGTCAGTTGCCCATCCTGAAAACGGCTGATAATAGAGCCAACTTTTGGTTTCATATCCAGGAACGGAAGAATGACTACAGGGAAGCCCAATCCTTTGGCCTTATGGATCGTCAGAACTTTTACGGCATCTGTCTTGGAAGCCCTCACGTAAAGTTCTTCGCCGGTTGCTTCCTGGAAAAATTCCAGGAACAAAGCAAGGCCGTTCTTCTCCTCCTCTTTCTCCTTTATTAGCTCCAGGAGCCTCATCAAGAACCCCTGCTGGCCGGGAAATGAATTAAAACAGTCAAATCTGCGGAATATGCTTACAGTCAGTTCATAGAGAGGGATAAAACCCACGGACCTGAAGAATTCTTCAAAAAATTCATCCCAGACCTTAGGGTATTTGCGACGGAACTCCCTATAAAGGTAAACGGATTTCTCTTGCCTGCTCTTTTCTCTAAGGCCGAATATAAAATCATCTACGTCGTCTTTTTTTAACCCAGAGGCATTAAGAAAGATATCACCCATGATAAAAGAGGCGAACGAAAGATCATCAATAGGCGAATCCAGGAATTTAAGGAAAGAAACGATCTCTTTTATGGCGGCGTTATTGCGGATGTTTAAGGTCTTTTCCGATTCAACGGCCAGGTCTTTTTCAACGAGCCACTCCGTCAACAATTCAACGTCATCATTTTCCCGCGCCAAAACCGCTATGTCTGCGGGGTTGAACCTCTTTAAGAGCTCACAGACAAGCGATAACAACTTCTTTTTAACATCTTCAGTATCGACGGATTCTGCTTTAACATAGCCGCCCTCGCGGCCTTTAATAAAACTCTGCTGACAGCCTTCAAAGACATTTAAAACAGCCTCTTCTTCGGATACGCTAAAATCTAAAAGAAGCTTCTTCAGGTTACCCTGTGAAAAGACCTCATTAGCAAACGATACTATCTCACCAGAGCTGCGGTGGTTCTGATTTAAAGATTCAAGGATGAGGTTATGATCTTTAAAGCGCTCTTTAACGCTGTCAAAAAGGCCTGCTTCACCGCCGCGGAACCGGTAAATAGCCTGCTTCTTATCGCCTACGTAAAACAACGAACCGCCTGTGGCAAGGGCTTCTTCTATCATGCCCACGAGGTTCTGCCACTGCAAAGAACTTGTATCCTGGAACTCATCTATCAAAAAATGCCTTAAGCGCGTGGCAAGCCTGTAGTATAGTTCCGGCACCGTTACTTCTTTTCCGTCAAAGAGGACGCCTGCCTCGCGGTTGAGCTCATCCAGGAAAAGGCAATCTGCATTCTTTGATAAGGCCTTAAAATAATCCAGCACTTTGCTAAAGATATCTATATAGGGGTTAAGGACTACCCTTGACTCCAAACCTGCCAGAATGGACAACTCTTTTACTATACCGCTCCAAAGCCTTCGTGTCGCGGCTTCGCATTCCCCACCTTTTACCACTGGAAACTCCGCCCTTTTAAAGTAATCGGACACCGAACCAAAATCAAAATTATTTTTATTTTCTTCCAGGAACTCCGTAAAATTTTTTTCAAAGGCCTTGTGGGCTCCCTTGGGCCAATTATTCCTTAGCTCACGCATCTTTGAGAGCAGCTTCTTTTTTTCCAAGATAAGCTTTTCGGCATCCGCATGGCTCGGCAAGAAACTGCCTCCGAACCGGTTGAGCTTGTGAAACAGGTCACCAGAGACCTTAAGAATGTCATCTTTGGGAAACCATCCTGTTTTGTTCTCCAGATACAGGTACTGCGTAATGAAATCATGAAAAGCATCGCGCACTTTTTCATCTGTAGCGGCCGCGTCTATCAGCTTATCAAGGCTGTACGCGAGATGCTCTTTGGCATCTGTCTTGATCCTGAAATTGGCGGATAAGCCAAGTTTAAAAGCGCAGCCGGAAAGGATGGCGTTAACAAAACTGTCTATGGTCTGGACCTGGAAGAAATTATAATTAAGGATTATATACTCCATGATGGCCAGTGCCTTTTTCTGAGCGGCCGCAAAATCAACTTCAAGAGACGCGATAAGCTCTTCTTTTTCCTTCTGGTCCGAAAACTTATCCAATGCTATTTTTTTCAGGAAATCCAGGATCCGAGCCTTCATCTCCATGGTGGCCTTGTTGCTGAAGGTGATGGCCAGGATATTGCGCAGAGGGATCTCGTTTGGCTCAAGCGCAGGATTGATCAATAACTGGACGAACCTCTTGGCCAAAGCGTACGTCTTGCCCGAACCGGCAGAAGCTTCTACGATGCAGACTTGGGGAAATTTAAATTTAGGGGAATTTTTCCGGGACATTTGTTGTGGCCTCATTGAAGATTATAAACACATTTGGCCCACGCGCAAATAGATTTTATTATTAACAATGCAAGCCTCTGTTCGCAAACGAAATTTTTTGCTTAAACAAAGGCTTGCATCGCCACATCAAGGACTACACCCTAAATTAATGAGAAACATAAAACTAATGGAACTTCTTCGCACACGAAATTTTTTGCCGTCTGTTTCGGTTTCTTGGCACAAAGCGCCAAGGACTGATAGGATGAAAAGCCTGTATGTGCAGTTACCGTCTCGGGTGTTACGCTCCATAGAAGATTGTCGCTACACCCTCACCGTAATCCCTCACAGACTTCTGCCAAAAAATTTCTTATTGTGTGCTTTCAGAAATTCCATTAGTTTTACGTACCTCTATAGTACATAGTGGCCTGGCTTGGTTTGGCTTGAAGCAAAACTTGTGGAGGCCGAGCGGGCATGGACCCGGCTATGACTTTACATAAAGTCATAGCCGGGGAGCGAGGCCGGAACCAGAGAGAGCCTTGACACGCTGGGTCAAGGCGAACGTTTTTGCGCAAGACGAACCAGGCCAGGCCACATTCAATTTGCATCCCTTTGGCCCACGCGCAAATAGATTTTATTGTGATATAATTGCTTTGGGTGAAAATATGAAAATATGTAAAAAGAACGGCATGACGCTCATTGAAGTCCTTATCGCCGCGCTGATCTTCTCCGTAGCGCTTGGCGTCCTGCTAAGCAGTATTGGAGCCATCGTAGACCTCTTGGATATAGCGCAAGACAACTCACAGGCGACAGGCGACCTCAAAAATATGATGGAAAGGTTACGCGCCACACCCTTTGACGCCATAACAACAAGGTTCACTAATGGCACAACAGACGGCCCCGTCACAAACCCCTACACATCCATAGTGGGCGGTTATAATCTTAGAAATGAACACTTGATCGTTTCTTACGCCAATCCCAATACAGACCCGCTGGAGATATTAGTCATGGCAACCTGGCAAGACAAAAAAGGACGGGCTTTTAATACGACCATATCAACCTTCAGGACAAGGTAAAATGAGATTATTAAGAAAACCAAAAGATTTTTCAGGCTTTACCTTGATAGAGATCCTTATCGCCTCGGCCCTGACGGCCGTGGTTATCGCCATCATATATTCCATCTACGCGGCCGGAAGCGATATCTGGGAAATAAAACGCTACCAGACAGACCTTAAGGCTCAAGGGCGACAGGTGATCTCTGAAGTGATCTCTGAATTGAGAAAGACTACGAGGACCTCCTCTCAGACGCCTTCGCCGAACCTCATCATCCCGGCGCCCCCTAACAATAACAACATAACTTTTTATTTACCTCAAGTAGCAAACAACTCTGTTATCACAAACGCCACTGATGGCAGCATCACATGGGATATGAATAATACTATCCAGTACGTATTTGACCCGTCCGCAAAAGAGGTAAGGCGCGTAGAAACAATAGGCCCGGCCGGCAACAGGACCATGGCGCACGACGTAACAAACATCCAGTTCATAGATAATTCCATCAATAGTTCCCTCTATCTTGATGAACTAAAAGTGCTGGTGACGCTGGCCAAGACAACGCCGCGCCAACGCAATATTTCCACGACTCTTTCGTCCGTAATCAAACTAAGGAATTAAAAATGAATA
>JBBTLH010000048.1:0-2655 GCA_038068755.1 Candidatus Omnitrophota bacterium | reverse complement strand
AAAAAAGGACAGGCTCTGATATTATCCTACATCGTCATATTAGCCCTCCTGGTCTATTCAGCAGGCCTATGGACCAAGGCCATATCCGAAAAAGGTATCACCGAACGCAATCGGCTGACAACCCAAGCCTTCTATATGGCCGAAGGAGCAAACGAAAACGCCATATCGGCCTTCACCTCGGCTGTGGCTAATTTTGTCATTCCATCAAATGTCGCCACTTATAACACGGTGACCATATTCACCACTTTCGGCAACGCTATCGTAAACACGGCCATCACGCGTCTTGAGGTCTCAGACCGGCTCGTCCTTGAAGGGAGTACGAACATCTATGTGGCTAACTATGAAGTGGTCTCAACAGCCACGCATCCGCTAAATAGCTCCATTAGCGTCACAGCGCATCAGATTATAGCCAGGCGCCTCATCCCGACTTTTCAGCACGCTGTCTTTTATAACAATGACCTTGAGATGCTGCCCGGCCCCAACATGACACTGACAGGCCGCATCCACTCTAACCAGGATATTTACATGGATTCATCAGGCAACACCCTGACCGTTGATTCAATATACCTGCATTCCGCCGGTGATATCTTTAACAAAAGAAAAGACGCGCCGGGCCCGCCCGCAGGCACGGTCTCCATCCGCGTTAATCAAAGTGGGCCACCCACGTTTGCCAACATGGATGGCTTAGACAGTTCCAGCCCTACCTGGTCCACAGCTGCCACAACCCGCTGGAAAGGAACTGTGCAGAGTTCTGTCCACGGCGTGACACAATTGACGACGCCCGCGGTCGGCTCCATCCAGCCGGGCGGTTACTACGCGACTCAAGCCGATATCAGTATCGTAAATAACGATATTTATAAAGGCGGTATAGCTCTAATAGCAGGCACAGACTATCCAACAGGGACCATCACGACGACCACAGCGTCTTTCTATAGTAACCGCGAAGGCAAATTCATTAAAATGACCACATTAGACTTAAACAAACTGGCAGGCAAAACCGGCACATGCGGCGCAGGCTCATGCCCTAACAATCTGCCGGCGAACGGCCTGCTATACGCGACGCGTAACGATATATCCGGCAGTCAAGAACCCGGCATCAAACTCATTAACGGCAGTGAGATCTCACGCGCGGGCGGACTGACAGTAGTCTCTAATGACCCAGTGTATGTAAAGGGCGATTACAATACCGTCAACGAACAACCGACCAGCATAATCGCGGATTCGCTAAACCTGCTTTCAAACAATTGGAACGATACAAACAGCACAAGCGCCTTAAGTTCAAGGCCGGCCACGGTGACAACGTTCAACAGCGCCTTTGTCGCCGGAATAGACAACACGACAACCGGCAATTACAACGGAGGCCTGGAAAACTATCCGCGTCTCCATGAAAATTGGACAGGAAGAAATTTGACTATCAAGGGGTCTTTCGTGGCTTTGTGGAATAGTTCAGTGGCAAACGGCGCCTGGGCATACGGCAACCCGCAATATACGGCGCCAAACCGCGTCTGGGCTTATAATACCGCTTTCAACGATCCTGCCAACCTTCCGCCTTTTACTCCATGGGCTGTAGAAGCCCAACGCATCGCCTGGTGGAGTGATTTAGGTTAACCTAAATCGTCTGGGTTAACCTTTTAATGCGCTTTCTACAAATATTTCTGGATCCTCTTTAAAATATCATCAGAGGCTTCTTTATCTCCATTGACAGCTCCTACCCGTACGTCAACTCTTGAACTTCTTTCAGTGATGGGGCGTATATCTATCCATATCGTCTTACCATCGCTATATTTGCTCATAACCTGCGCTACGTCTTTTTCCACGGTCTCCTTTGAAACCTCCAGCTTCATTGACGTTAGAGCTGACCTGGTGGCTCTAATGGTCTTATCAAAAGACGCGTTCATATCCTGCGATAATTTCCCGGAAAGCCAGACCGACGTTCCCGCTCCTCCGGCAGCACCGGCTATGACGGCAACGCAGCCGCAAATATTCAATAAGAATAACCCCGAAAAAAACAAAATACCTATTTTCCTAAACATAACTCCCCCTTTTTTTGATCTAATCACAATAGTGTTTCAATTACTAACTTATTATACTACAGAGCCTCGAATCCAGCAATAACTGTACAATAGCATTTAGCTTGACGAAAAAAGTGTTTTTACCTATAATTATCGCATCTGGTTCCGCTCTTTTTGAAAACTATTCCCCCCTAGCTCAGTTGGTAGAGCGAGTGGCTGTGGAGTCCGCAGCTTCTCCGGGAAACCGGGGTTGAAACAGCAGGAGAATTGCTGGAAGCCCAATCCGCCAATATTTGTGGCGGAGGGTAATCAGCAGCCGAGCCCTGAAAGGCGGTCGAATAACTGACTGTATTCAGGGAAGGTTCAGAGACTATGCACCTGCTGCCTACTGGTTAAAAGCCAAAGGCAATGATATAGTCCAAGTCCGAAAGTAATTTCGGGTCACTTGTAACCACCAGGTCGGAAGTTCGAGTCTTCCGGGGGGAGCCATACTGAGAATAGCCCTACTCCTATGAGTAGGGCTATTTTTTTGGAAATTTACCTGAACGGTTGGGTTTGCGGCCGCCCGCGCCCGGCCGCAAACCCCGCTCTCTTCAGGAGGGGCGGGATTTTTAATGCTTTGCCTATCAATAACTTCTGGATG
>JBBTLH010000047.1:0-5438 GCA_038068755.1 Candidatus Omnitrophota bacterium | reverse complement strand
CGCGAAAGCTAAAGAGGAGTCTTTGGGCGAGGTTACGCTTCTTAAAGAAAAGATACTAAAGCTTGACAAGGACATCGTAAGGTTGGCGCAGGAGAGGGATGGTTACAAGAAATCTTTTGAAAAAGCGAGCGTTGGGAATATAATAGGTGATGAGACTAAGAAAAAGATAAGCGATCTTGAAAAGGAGAACGCGGCAAGCCGCGCAACCATAAAAGATATGGGGTCGCGGACGCGGTCTCTTGAAGGGTTGAGTTTAAAGAATCAGGCTGAGGCTGAGTTTGCCAAACGCCAGCTTGAAGAGGTCAAGGCACAGTACGCTGATGCCAAAAAACAAAACAGGGGCCTTGAAAGAAAGCTGGAAGATCTACCTAAGAATTTCGCTGAATTGGCCAGAGAGAACAAGATACTGGTAAAGCGCACGGCCCTGATGCACTACAATCTGGGTGTTTTTTATACACAGAACAGGGAATTCCAGAGAGCTTTGGCTGAGTTTGAGAAAGCTGTAGAGTTGAACCCCGAAGACAGCGCGTCGCATTTTAATCTTGGCTATATCTACGCCGAACACCTACAGAACAGGCCTAAAGCGGTGGAGCATTTTAAGCAGTTTTTGAAACTGGCCAAGAGAGACGATAAAGACGCCGACTGGGTGAAGAGGTATATTTTGACATGGCAGACGTGGGAAGGGAATGTGCCTATTAAATGACAGGAGATATTATGAAAAAACATTTGATATGGTTGATGGTAGCGGGGTTATTTTTAAATTTTGCCTCAGTAGAGGTTTACGCTAAGAGAAAAACTGACAACACAACGGCTGCCAAGAAAACAGGCGACAAAAAGGTAAAAGAGGCTCTCGCCCAGAAGCGTGCGGAACTGGAAAATACGAGCTGGAATATAGAACTTATTTCTTCGGCTAAAGAGGGCACCAAGAGCATAGACGTACTGACGTTTAAGGACAATCAGGTAACGTCCCGCGATTTTTTAGCCCGCGGTTTTAATCCTACAAATTATACGCTGACCATGGGAGATGACGGCACTATTGTGTTAGAAACTATGCAGACGAGCGAAAAGGAAGGGACTGTTTTCTGGCGGGGTGAATTAGGCCAGGAAAATACTGGCACTAAGACGTTACGCGGCATGATCAGCCACATAACGCTTGATCAGCAGGCACACGATATGTCTTTTTCAGGCGTATTGGTGAGCGCTGTCCCCGTTGATGAGCCGGCTGCGGAGGAAGAGAAGGTAATAAAACAACCTGAAAAAAAATAAATACGTCAATCGGAGGGGTATATGAAGAAGATTTTTTTGTGCGTTCTTATGTTGGGTATATTCCTGTGTTTTACAAGCCTAGGTGAGTGTTGGTCATGGGGCAAACAAGAAGTCAAGGCCAAGGATAAGGCGGCATCAGCTCCTGTCGTAGTAGCTCCCGCAAACCCTGAGCCGAGCGCCGTTGTGCCTGAAGTCAAAAAGGCGGATGTGGAAAAGACGAAAAGCCTGCGCGAGAAGAAAAAAAGCGAGCTAAACAACACGGAGTGGGAAATAGAGGCCATGGCTTTGAGCGGCAAAGGAGCCAAGCAGAGTGATATTCTTGTATTTAAAGATAATAAATTCTCATCGGAGGAGTTTTTGAAAACCGGTTTTAAAGAGTCCAACTATACACTCTCCGTTCTGGACAGCGGTATGGTCGTCGTTGAGACTATGCAGACGAGCGAAAAGGAAGGTGCTATTTTCTGGCGCGCTGAGTTTGACGCGTCTTTAACGGCTTGCAAAGGTGTGATGAGCCGGCAGCTTTCCGGCAACAAGACTGAAGATTATTCTTTTGCCAGCGTAGCCAAAAAGCCTATTTTATAATGGAATTTTCAAAAATTCTAAAAAAATACCAGTTGAAAAAACCTGTTAGGGCTCCTTTGAGGCCTGAAGTCTTGCCGGAGGCCAAGGAACCTAAAGAAGATGCCCATAAAGAAGAAGCGGATCAAGAGGTTATCATTAAACCTATCAAGCCGCTATTCGTTCAACAGAGAGCAGCTATTCATGAAGAGCCCAGCCAAGAAACGGCGCATACCCAGCATGCGGCACCGTCCTATTCTAGAGATACCGTTGTCGCTCAAACGTCTTTTGAAGATACCTCGCCTCTCTATGAAAAAATGGTTGATACGGCAAAGATGCTTTTCAGAAAAGACATTGTTTACGAAGACGTGGATACAAGGCAGATCGTGAGCTGTATCGCTGAGGCCGCATCTGCAGTCAGCGCCGAAGATGAAAAACTTATTGAGATGGCTATTACTTACATCATGAAAGACGAAGATAGCTATTTATATCAGCACTCCGTAAATGTATGCGTAATTTCTATCGCTATGGGATTTGGCCTTAATTATGAGATAGGCAAGTTGATAGAGCTTGGGCTGGCCGCTTTCCTGCACGATATCGGCATGGCCGGTTTTGAAGATATGGTCAAGGTCCCCAGAAAGCTTTCGCAGAAAGAATACGACGAGATCAAAAAACACGTGGAGGCAGGGGATAAGATACTTAAAAAAATAAACCATGGATTGAGCGATACCATTATCACCGTCCAATATGAGATCCATGAGCGTTTGGATGGCAGCGGTTATCCTTTAGGTAAAAAGATCATCCATGATTACGCCAAGATTATAGCGCTCGCAGACGCTTTTGAATCTATGATCCATCCCCGGCCTTTTCGGCCTAACTATTCCATTATGGAAGTCTATAAAAGGATATTTGACGCAAAAAATAAATATGACCAGAAGGTCATTAAGGCCCTTGTTGATAAAATAGGATTTTTTCCCAATGGATCATATGTTCAGCTCAACACTAAGGAAATAGGCAGGGTCATCAGGCAGAGCCCGAGATCCCCTTTAAGGCCCATGGTCAGGATAGTCTATGGGGTTGACGGTGAGAGGTTGGACGAGAGCAAAGTCAAGGAAGCAAATCTGCTTAAATTTCCTACCATTCACGTAAAAAAGTGTTTCTTGGAGGACAGCGAGAAAGGTGAACCCACAAATGAGTGATACAGCAGCCGTTTTGAAAAACCGCGTTTTTTTGATACTCATCTTTGTTGTTTTAGCAGCGGCGGTAGCGGCTGCCGTGACCTTATATCACCAGAACGAAAAGGCCGGGCTTTCAGCTAAGGTGGCCGTATTATCCCAGGATAAGAGCCGTTTGTCGCAGGATGCTCAAAAGATGCAAAGCCTCCTGAAATTAAAAGAAGAGGCTCTTGCTCTTTCTCAGAGCCAGAATTTCGCGGCAGATCTGGCGGCGGCGCAGGAATCTTTGAAAGAGGCTAAAGAGAATCTCGCGGCAATGATCAGGGAAAAATCAGGCGTTGAAAATTCAAATCTTATTTTGGACAACCGCCTTAAGAATACTACATCCGAGTTGACCAGGACTTTAGATGAGCTTAAAAAAGCAAGAGAGACCTTAGGAAGTATTGACGGTCAATACAGGACAAAAATTGCGCAACTCACTGAAAATATGAAGAGCAAGGACCAGCAGCTTCTCAAATTCCAGCAGCAATTAAAAGATAAAGAAGGTTCTGTCACGGATATCCGCAAGCGCGAAATAGAGACGAGTGATGCCGTAAGGCAGTATCAGAAGCGCGTTTCCGAATTGGAGAAGACCGTGTCAACCTTGAATAAATCCCTGGAAGAACGAGACCGCGCGTTGTCTCAGGCGTCAAAGACAGGGCCCAGGCCTCAGGTTAGCTCCGCTTCTTTTGAGAGAGAAAGATTTAATCTTGAAAAACAAATATCCGATTCAAGCGCCAAGCTTTTTGACCAACAGGAACAGTTAAAGGACCTGGAGAAAAAGGTGTCAGCTCTGGATCGGGAGGTATCGGGAAAAGAATTACAGCTTGCCAAAAGAGAACAAGAGCTCAAAGAGCGCGTCGGAGAAATAGAGATATTGAAGAATGAGGTCTTAAGCCTGAGGTCTGTGTCGTCTCAAAGTTCAGAGACAGCTCCTATGTTAACAGAGACGCAAAAGCAGTTACAGGAAAAGGTGCGCCAGCTTGAGAGAGAAAGGCGTTCATTAGAGGATAAGCTTGAGGTCGCTCAACAGCGCGCCACAGGCAAGACAGAGGGCGTTAAGGATATATTCGCGGATAGGAACTTCCGTATCTTGACAGAGACCCTTGTTAAGAAAGAAGAACAGATAAAAGAGATGGAAAAAGAGCTTGGCGCGTTCAAGGCCGACGAGAAGCTTTCCCAGGGTAGCGTGGGTTTAAAAGAACAAAGGCTCAAGGAACTGGAGTTACTTGTTAATGCGTTGACCAAGCAGTTGGGTGAATACGCCGGCATGCTTGAGAAGAAAGATGGAGAGCTGAAAATAAGCCAGGAAAGGATTGCGTCTTTAGCGCAGGATGTAGAGGCTCAGAAAATAGCTTCCATCGCGATACAAAGAGCGCTGGCTGATGCCAGGACCCGTCAGGAAAAGACTTTTCAGAGCCTGACCCAGGTCATGAATATGAATACGAATGGCGGCCCGGCTGATACAAGCGTTGAAAAGGGATCACCCGACGTTGAAAAAGAATCGCTGAATATGGCCGCTCCCGATGAAGACATACAGAAGAGGGCTGAAGAACTCAGGAAAAAAGTAGAGGTCCTGCTTGAATCAAAGAATTAAACAGATAATAGGCAATAAATTCAATCGTATTATTGGGACTTCGCTCGTTTTGATCTTTTCTTCCCTGGGCATGGTTTATTGCTATGATTCTTTCCAGGAGACTAATCCCAACGAACTTGAAAGCAGCGCCAAATATAATTATTATCTCGGCCAGTATTATTATACGCAAGGCAAATACGGAGATGCCGAGCAATATTTCCAGAGATCCATGGATATGATAGAAAGAAGGAACTCAGTATTAGGACAGAACAAACCCGGGCTAAAAACAAAGGCGGGTAAGACCGTAAGCGGGTCTACAGGGGGTATGGAATATACTATCGGCGAAGGCGATGTCTTGTTCGTATCCGTGTGGCAGAATGAAGATCTGAACCAGGAGCTTATAGTGCGTCCTGACGGCAGGGTATCCTTTCCTTTGATAGGCGATGTGCCCGCGGCAGGCATGACAATAACCGAGCTTGATAAAGAGATGACTAAAAAGTTGAAAGAATTCCTTAAATTCCCTGAAGTCTCTATCACTATCAGAAAGATAGGCGGAAGCAAGATCGTCATCCTTGGACAAGTCAGGGCCCCGGGAGTTTATGCGGTGGGCGGCAGCGGCTCTATTCTTGAGGCCATAGCTTTGGCAGGAGGCATGACGCGCGATGCCGTAGGCACAAGCGTCGTCCTTATCCGGGGAGGCCTGCAGAATCCGCGCGCGACGAAGATAAACGTTGCTAAGGCTCAGAAAGGCGATTTTTCCCAAAATATCATGCTGCAGCCTGAGGATATTATTTTTGTCCCGTCTACTACGATCTCTGACGTAG
>JBBTLH010000046.1:0-6252 GCA_038068755.1 Candidatus Omnitrophota bacterium | reverse complement strand
AGGGCTGCCTCCTTCTCCGGATATCTTGACATTCTTGGGCAGAACAACGGGAAGGTCTTTTTCGGGCACAGCCACGACACCGCAGGAATCGCAATAAATGACAGGGATAGGCGTACCCCAATAGCGCTGGCGTGAAATAAGCCAATCGCGCAGCCGCCAGTGGACGGATACCTTGCCCATCAGTTTTTCTTCCATCCAGAGCGCTATCTTCTTTTTTCCTTCAGCGCTATGACAGCCGTTAAACATACCTGAATTCACCATAATACCTTCGTCTTCGTAAGCTTCGGTCATATCCTCAACGCGCAATTCTTTATCTTTCGGGGTGATTACAACGCGCATAGGCAGGTTATTCTCCTTAGCAAAGAGAAAATCCCTCTGGTCGTGCATAGGCACAGCCATAATGGCGCCTGTGCCATATTCCATAAGCACATAATCAGCTATCCAAATAGGGATCTTTTCTCCGTTGACAGGATTGATTGCATAGGCTCCGGTGAACTTACCCTCTTTTTTGATGTCGCAGCCCAAGCGGGTCAACTTACTCTGGGCTGCTACCTTATCAATAAATTCAAGGGCCTCTTTTTCCTGTGGCTTATTGCTGATCAATCCTTTGACTAAAGGATGTTCCGGAGCCAAGACCACATAAGTCGCGCCGAAGATCGTATCAGGACGCGTCGTAAAAACGCGCGCTACCTCGCCGCTTTCAAGTTTAAAATAGATCTCAACGCCGTAGCTCTTACCTATCCAGTTTTTCTGCATAGTAAGAACCCGCTCAGGCCAGTTTTTCAAAGTATCCAGGTCAGAGAGAAGCTTATCCGAATATGCGGTTATCTTCAGATACCACTGATCAAGCTCTTTCTCAACGACAGGCGTAGAACAGCGCCAGCACCCTCCTTGCACAACCTCCTCGTTAGCCAATGTAGTCAAACAGCTCGGGCACCAGTTCACACAAGAGGCCTTTTTATAGGCCAAGCCTTTTTCAAACATCTTTAAAAATATCCATTGGTTCCACTTATAATATTCAGGCAGGCACGTGGAAAGTTCCCTGTCCCAATCATAGGAAAACCCCATCCTGAACAATTCTTCCTTCATCCAGTCAATGCACCTCCGGGTCCACTCTCCGGGGTCGGTATTATTCTTGATAGCGGCGTTTTCCGCGGGCTGGCCGAACGCGTCAAATCCCATAGGATGGAGCACATTGAAACCGCGCAGCATCTTATACCGGGCTATTACGTCGCCTATGGTATAATTGCGCACGTGGCCCATGTGAATCCTGCCGGAAGGATACGGGAACATCTCCAGCACATAATATTTCAGCTTATCGGGCAGGCTTTGAGCTTTATAGATCTTGCGCTCTTTCCATGCCTTCTGCCACTTCTCTTCTATGTGTTTGAAGTCAAATTCCATATTAAGTCACCAAGATACATCGTTAGTTATCGCCGGATCCCTTCAAAAAATCAGCGATGGTAGCTAATAGTTCTACGCTATCAAAGGGTTTCAAAAAATAGGCATCCGCCTTTGAGATAGAATCTTTAATGCTAAACGCATCCTGAGCCAGGCCTGTCACTACGATAATAGGGATGCTTTTGTATTTATCATCGTCTTTGAGTTCGTTTAATATCTGCTCCCCGCCTATCTTGGGAAGCACCAGGTCAAGCAGGATCAGGTCAGGCGACGATGTCTTGGCCTTTTTAAGGCCATCCTGGCCGTCAAAAGCCTGGATGACATCATAGCCGCTGGTTTCCAGGCGCATCTTTATAATAAGCGCTATTTCATGCTCATCTTCAATAACTAATATACGTTTTTTCATAGGCTCCGCTTAAGAAATGTCTTGTAAAACTATACCAAAAAGCCATTTTATTGGCAATGCCTATTTTAGTTGGGCAAAATGTTGACAATAAGGCCTATGTATACTATGATTATTGAGAAAAATTGGGGCTGTAGCTCAGTTGGGAGAGCACCTGCATGGCATGCAGGGGGTCAGGGGTTCGAACCCCCTCAGCTCCACCAAAATTTTCCGACAAGGAAAATTTTGGTGGATGCGGCGCCACTACCTAAACGTTCTTTCCCCATGTTTAAAAAATTCATCCCTTTCTTCGGGCTTACAGAGATCGCCATAGGCACCGCGACATTTATCGCTGTAACTCAAAGCCTAAACGCCGGCATATCCACAAAACCGCTCAATTGCCTCGTCTTCGTTGTCTTAAACAGCCTTATTTCAGCCTCGCTTGGCGCAGGCGTCCTAATGCGGCGGGAATATTCAAGGAAATTTTTTATATTTTTTGCAGGGTGGATCATCTTAAGTAAAATACTCATTTTTACCAATATCATCACGCTAAACGGCGCCATTGAAACAACCGTGCCCTTAAGCCTTAAAAACGCCGTTTCCTGCATCTATCACTTAATGGCTATTTTTTACTTCCACCACCCGGTCATAAAAGCGGAGTTCAAACGATGAGCGCCACGAAAAGAACCATTCTTGTCCTATCGGCATTATTTTTCATTATTTTCGCATCTCCTGCAGCGCCTCAAGGCCGAATCAACAACAGCCTCCTTGTCTTGACGTTAGACAATAAGATCATCGGGCCCGTTATCGCGGATTATGTTTCAAGAGGCATTGACAAAGCGAATAAAGAAAATTATTCAGGTATCATCCTAATCATGGACACGCCCGGAGGCCTCCTTGAATCCACGCGCTTCATCGTAAAAAAGATCATGAATGCCCCTATACCCGTCATCACCTATGTCGCGCCAAGCGGCTCGCGCGCAGGTTCAGCAGGCGTCTTTATCGCTCTTGCGTCACACATCGTAGCCATGGCGCCTTCAACTAACATCGGCGCAGCGCATCCTGTAATACTTGGTGAGGGCGAAAAAAGCGAGCGCTCGCTTAAAAGGTCCATAGAAGAACTTACAGACACGCTCAATCGCAAAAAGGCCAAAAGTACGGAGAATAAAACCCAAGGTTCCGAAAACCCCATGGAAGACAAGATAATGAACGACACGCTCGCCTGGATAACCGCTATCGCCAAGAACAGGAACCGCAATGCGGATTGGGCAAGGCAGGCTGTGCTTGAAAGTGTTTCAGCCACGGAAAAGGAAGCCCTTGAAAAAAAGGTCATTGACCTTATCGCAAACGATCTTCCCGACCTGCTTAAAAAACTTGACGGCCGGATGATCTCATCCCTGGACAAAACTATCACTTTAAATACAAAAGACGCCAGGCTCGTTTATTTTGACCTTACCTTAAGCCAGAACATCCTGAACACACTCATCAACCCGAACCTCGCGTATATCTTCATGCTAATGGCGTTCCTCGGGCTATTTATTGAATTCACGCATCCGGGCGTCATCTTCCCGGGTATCGTCGGCGCCATCTCGCTAATCCTCGCATTCTATGGGTTTGCTGTGCTGCCCATAAATTTTGCCGGATTCCTTCTTATAGCTTTGGCCATCATCCTTTTCATCGCGGAAGCATTAACCCCTGCCACATTCGGCCTCATGACGCTCGCAGGCGCAGTCTCTATGCTTATAGGCTCCCTCATGCTCGTGGACTCATCCTTCTTGGGAATAAAAATATCTTTAAATATCATCTTCCCATTCATCTTATCCATAGCAACAATAGTCATCTTTCTTGTTATGAATGTCGTAAAGACTCATAATAAAAAAGCCTTGTCAGGCGCGTCTACGTTAATAGGAGTAATAGGCGTGGCCCAAACAGACCTGAACCCCGAAGGCCAGGTCTTTGTAGCCGGAGAAATATGGACCGCCTTCAACCCATCCGGAGAAACCATAAGAAAAGGAGAGAAAATAAAGGTGTTAGGAGTTGACAATATCAAGCTCAGTGTGTCAAAATATAAAGCCTAAAGAAACCCGTAGCGTGCGGCGCAACATAGGAGGTACCTAATGAGCTTTCCGGTAATTTTTACCGTCTTCGTAGTGATCTACCTGCTCAATTCAATAAAAATACTAAACGAATACGAAAGAGGCGTTATATTCCGCTTAGGCAGGCTGCTATCCACCCCTAAAGGCCCGGGCATTGTCCTGGTATTCGCTCCCATAGACAAAATAATACGCGTGAGCCTGCGCACCGTGACCTTAGACGTGCCTCCGCAGGACGTCATCACCAAAGACAACGTCTCAGTCAAAGTCAACGCGGTCATATATTACAAGGTCATGGACCCCAACCGCGCCATCGTTGATGTTGAGGATTTCCATTATGCCACGTCGCAGATGTCGCAGACGTCGCTGCGCAGCACGCTGGGCCAGGTAAGCCTTGATGAATTATTGTCGGAAAGGGAAAAGATAAACTCAGAGCTGCAGAAGATCATTGATAAAGCGACAGACCCATGGGGCATCAAAGTCTCCCACGTTGAGATAAAACACGTGGACCTGCCTCAAGAGATGCAGCGCGCCATAGCCCGGCAAGCTGAAGCTGAAAGAGAAAGGCGCGCCAAGGTAATCTCGGCTGAAGGCGAATATCAGGCCTCGGAAAAGCTTTCCATGGCAGCTGAGGTATTGCAGAAACAACCCATGTCTTTGCAAATGAGATATCTGCAGACGCTCATGGACATCTCAACGGAAAAATCTTCCATCATCGTCTTCCCTCTCCCCATGGAGATGCTGCAGTGGTTTAACAAACAGGGGAATAAATAGAGGTCCCCGCCTTCGGCGGGAGCCCTGCTAACGCAGGGTTTCGCTATATTAGATATTTTGGTACTCAATTCGCTTGATGTAACTGCCGAAGTGGCGGAATGGCATACGCGGCGGTCTCAAAAACCGTTAGGTTCACGCCTGTGAGGGTTCGACTCCCTCCTTCGGCATAATTTTTTCTTTTCTCGTCGACAAATTGCATTAGACCCCGTTTCTGGCACACTTTCTGGCACACTTTTATGAACTTTAAAACAACAAATTTTAGCCTAATTGTATTAATCCTCGGGGTAATTGGCTTTTGTTAATTATTTTTTAAAGAAGCTGTAAAACTGCGTGAAGAAAAGGAAAAAAATACCGACGATGTTTAAAATTATAAACCAGAATTTATCCATAATTTCCGGTACTGATTCGCCACCCATAGTCTGTATGGGGTAGCCTAATTTTCCTACGATGGCCCATAAGATTAGGAATGCAGAAGCTGTTTGAACTATTGACAGCGTGCTCGAAGAAATTGAGATCAAGTCAGCAGCTATATATGCTATGCCCGAAGCGCAGAGCAAAGTTAACGCGACGGTAAGAAATGCAAAATAAATCCTGCTTCTAAGCTGCTGCGCGCTCTCAAAGAACTGTTCTTTAAATCCCTTTAACTGTTCGATCTTCCAGTTCTCATCTTTTTCGCAGCGTTCTTTAAAGCCAATATTGCTTTTGCACTCTCTTTCCATAGCTTCTTTTGCTGACAGAGTTGCGAAGTTTTTAGGTCGCAGAAATAAGTTAAACAACTCCCAAAACCCTCTTTTGTATTCAATAATATAAGTGAACACAATGAGCAAAAAAAGAAGTACAATTAATATATACTGAATGTTCATTGGCATTTTGTTCTCAATTCCGCATCAATTTTTAATTGTGCCGTTTTTGTGCTACGAAACTACCTAAATCTTACCTCTCTTTTAGAAAATTGGCAAAGGAAACAGTGGCAACTTGTTATGAAGTAACACTTTCTATATTTAATGTAGTGTTATAATACTGCCGAAAGGTGCTAAACATGACTAAAAAAGAAAGAATCAAAAGAGCATGGCATCCAGATTTCATAAAATATATGAAGTCTATAGCAAAACACTATAATTATGCTGGCATGCCTGAGCCATACAAAGAAGACGGAAGTGTTCGTTGGATTGTCACAGGGAAAAGTGCAATAGGACAAGAACGAGAAAGATGGTGGGACGATAAAAGAAAAGGGCTTGGTATAGAGAAAAAACCTGGCTGGAAGGCCCTGGTGGCAAGAAGAATCCATCCTGCCGGTGAAAAACCATGCCAGATTTGCGGTAAAGTTCTTAAGCTGGATTATGTCTACCCAAATAAAAATTGCCCCTATCAAAAGAATGTTCTAGAAGAATGTGATAGAAATAATTGTGATAGATTCCTAGCGAGGGGCGTATCGGGCTGCGGACATCTTGGACCAGGGGCTATGAGTGATTGCCCTGATCGCTTTGACGTATTTCATACTTACAATCGCTGCTGTAGAAGCAAAGAGGATACTGGGCGTCACGCCGATAATCTATCAAGGTATGGAGAAGACCGCAGAGCTTATGAATTCTGGTCGGAGGG
>JBBTLH010000045.1:0-8068 GCA_038068755.1 Candidatus Omnitrophota bacterium | reverse complement strand
AAGCAGCTGCGCCAAGAGAATCCGGAGAAGTTTAAGGAGCTTATGCAGGAGCGCAAGGCTAATTTAAAAGAGCGGCTGGCTAATCTAAAAGAAACAAATCCCGAGCGTTATAAAAAGGTTATGCATAAGCTTGCACAGCAGCGCAGAGACCGGCTGGAAAATTTAAAAAAGAATAATCCGGAAAAGTTTAAAGAGATTGTAGCAAAACGCAGGGAGGCATTAGAGAATCGCCTGGAAAAACTAAAAGAAACTAATCCACAGAAATATCAAGAGATTGCGGAGAGAAGGCGCGCAAATGTTGCCGGGCGCCTTGAGCATTTAAAACAGGCTAATCCTGAAAAGTACCAGGAGTTTTTAGCCAATCATCCCCGCATGGCAGACCATTTGGAAGATGTACGCGATCGGCGTGAAGATGTAAAGGACCGCAGGGAAGATGTCCGTGACAGGCGTGAAGACGTACGTGACCACAAGGAAGATATTAAAGATAAGCGCGAAGACGTGCGCGATCGGCGGGAGGATGTCTTAGACCGCAGGGAAGATATAAGAGATAGAAAAGAAGATATTTTAGACAGAAAGGATGATAAGATAAAAGCTGATCGTTTAAGCAGCTTGAACGAGCAATTGACGAATACTACAGATCCTGAGGAGCAGGCAAGGCTGCAGGGCCAAATAGACAGATTGGAAAAAAATATTACCAAGGATAAACGAGAAGATGTCTTGGACAGGCGTGAAGATGTAAAGGACCGCCGGGAAGATGTCCGTGACAGGCGTGAAGACGTACGTGACCACAAGGAAGATATCAAAGACAGACGGGAAAATGTCCGTGATCGGAAAGAGGATATTCGTGATAGTCGCCCAAACAAACCTTATCAAGCGGGTGTAGGTACGCATAGGCCGCAAAGGCCAAATGCAGGCGGAAGTGGTGTTCATAAGCCTTCAGGCGGCAGTGCGCAGAGAGGTGGAGGTAGGCGTAAGTAGATTATAATTGTTTTGTTGGTTTGGCGGCGTTTAGGTGTGCCGTCAAACCAACAACTTAGGCGCGAGATTCCAAATGGGTCAAACATGATAGATAACGAAGACCAGATAATCCAGAGAGTAAAAAACGGCGACCAAAATGCCTTTTGCGAATTGGTGGAAAAATATAAGGAAAAGGCACTAAATATCGCCTTTTCCTTTTGCAGAAATCATGAAGATGCTAAAGATGTTTCGCAGGAGGCATTTATCAAGGTCTTTAAGACTATAAGAAATTTCCGCAGCGAGTCGCGGTTCTATACATGGTTTTATCGTATATTAATAAACCTTTGCAAAGATTATTTGAGGCGTAAGATGAAAAACAAAGCCATAAGCGCTAATATTAGGATAAATAATGAGGCGCAAGAAGAAGAAAGCATCTTTGAAATAATCGCCTCGGGCCTCCCCGGCCCTAAAGAGCAGTTATTAAATAAAGAATTAGGCGAAGAGTTAACCAAGGCGCTGGATTCTTTGCCTGAGCAGCAGAAAAGAATATTTACCTTAAAAAATATACACGGTTTAAAGATTAACGAGATTGCCGAGATTGTCAAGTGTGCTGAGGGCACAATTAAGGCACATCTGTTTAAAGCAACTTTAAACCTTCAGGAAAGATTAGCGGCGTATACGTGCCAGGAGGTGTAAAATGAATACTTGCAATATTAAGAAAGAAGAACTTGTGTTTTATTGTTATGAAGAGTTGGGCCCAAAGCGGTCAGCGGAGATTAAGAATCACCTTGTTGCCTGCAGGCAGTGCAGAGAAGAAGTACAAAGGTTAGAAAAGACTATTCTTTTGATAAAACAGCAAAAGCTAAAGAAAATTCCAAGCGATATATTAAATAATTATACGCGCCAAATAAAAGGCCAGTTAGCGGCACAGGAAGAAAAAAGTTTTGTTCCGGCGCTTAAAGAAAAACTCTTTGCCTGGTTGGAAAACTTGCGCCTGGGGTTTTATCCTCAGCTTGTGCCTGTCGCAGCCGTTTTCTGCGTACTGATATTAGTTTTTGCCTTTATGCAGTACGGCAAAATAAATAACATTAATTTGGTAAATCAGGATATTGCCTTACTTGATACATTAGGAGAAGATGCGGATGATGTTTATCTGTCCAGCGATGAGGCGCAGTTGGCAGAAGAAATAGAAAACTCCGACCGCATTATACTTGCCCAATTGGACACCGAGGTAGAAGCAGAAGAAGTATTTGATGATACGGAGATTTTACAGGAGCTAGGGGAGGAAGATTTAAACGAGGAAGAGCTCTCGGATTATTTAGAAATAATTGATGATATAGAGGTAGGCTCAGCTATAAGTTGATAATTAGGCAAATTTTTCTAATGGAATTTAGGTTAAAAAACAAGACAAAATCAGTAAGCCTGCCCATTAAAATAAAAAGGGAGGAGGGAGTGCCAAGCTCAATCCTCTTTTTTTGGGTTGATACCCACACAAATGTGTGGTATGTTTCAAGTATGTTCAATCATCAAGCCCATTGGGATAGAGACTTGCCACAGGATAAAAACCAGAAATTAGGCTCCGCAATAGCCGTGACATGCCTTATTGAAAAAGGCCATATCCGGCCAAAGTCTTTTTACTGGAAAAACAGCACGTTCGATATAAATAAGGTGAATTTCCATTGGAAAGACATGGACGGAAAAGATACATTGTTATTTTTTAGTGTTGAAACCAAAGGCGGCATATATGAGATCGCCTTTTCCTGTGGGACGCTTTCCTGGCATATTAACAAACTCCTTGGGCCATAATCATGATCCTGCATATAGAACCACCTTGACAAGAAGAACAACTTGTTGTATATTTTACAACAGATGATGTAATATTTACAACATAAGGAAACCATGACTATTTTATTCAATACCAAGCTAAGACAAAAACTCCTGACGCACTTCTTTACACATCCCGATGAACGGCTCTATGTCAGAGAGATAGCCGGCTTTATCCTTGAGGATGCGGGCAACCTTTCGCGAGAACTTAAGAAATTTAAAGAAGATGGACTTTTCAATTCTTCGGTTAAAGGCAACATGAAACTTTATTCGCTCAATAAGGCATACCCTCTATTTCAAGAATTAAAACAAATCGTCTTTAAAACTGAGGGCGTTCAGGGATCGCTTAAAACTCTTGTTCAAAAATATGCCGGAATTACCATCGCTTTTATTTATGGCTCTTATGCAAAAAATACCGAAACAAAAACTTCAGACATTGATTTAGCGGTGGTAGGAAAATTTCCGCATAATGAGTTTACCTGCCACATCAGAGATCTAGAATCAAAATTAAACAGAGAAATTAATTTCACGGCTTATGAACAAGAAGAATTTAATAAAGAAAGCAATAAAGACGGCGGGTTTCTTCAGCTGGTATTAAAAGAAAAAATTATTCTTCTCAAAGGGAGTTTGCATGTTTAACAAACTTGTAAAAAAGCTGGAACTTGAAAAAAAGATAAAAAAACAAAAAGCAGGGATCGTACAAATAGAAGCATTATTGAGGGAAGCTATATTAGATCTCACAGAAGCCAAAAAGATATCTCACCTGGCACAACGAGCCACATATTTAATGGCTTATACGGGAATACTAAAAGCAGGAAGAGCTCTTTTGCTTCTAAAGGGCTATGTTCCTGATGACGGAGCTCAGCATAAAACAGTTGTAGAAATGACCAGCGCGATCTTAGGTGATAAATACAAGAACCTAACAGAACATTTTGAAAATATGCGCAGAAAACGTAATGAACTGACCTATGAAGCAGGAAGACTTCTTTCACTATCAGAGGCTCAAAGGGCTTTAGCAGATGCGATTGCTTTAGTGCATGAAATTTTAAAAGAAGTCAAATCTCAGAATCCACAGCTAGAATTGGATTTTAAGCTATAAGATCATTAAGAAAACAGGGAGGGGGAGCGCTAAGCTCAATCCTCCTTTTCTTTTTGCCTTGATAACCACACAAATGTGTGGTATGTTTCAAGTATGCTGCTGCACATTGATATGGACGCGTTTTTCGCGTCTGTAGAACAACAGACCAATCCGCGCCTGCGCGGCAAGCCGGTCATAGTAGGCTCGCGGGACAAGAAATATCACACTGTGGTCGCGGCCGCGTCATATGAGGCCAAAGCCTATGGCATACACTCAGGCATGTCCAGTTATGAGGCCCTAAAGGTATGCCCGCATGCCGAATTTGTTGCCTGTGACACTGCCAAATATACCTATGTTTCGGCCGAAATATTTGGGATATTGCATGACTATTCGCCATATGTAGAGCACGCGACAATAGATGAATTTGACTTAAAAATAGATGGCCTTGAGCCCATTTTCGGGCCGTTTTTGGACCTTGGAAAATCAATAAAAAAACGCATAAGGGAGGCCTTTGGATTGAACTGTTCTGTGGGTATCGCACCCACCTGGATCTTGGCTAAACTTGGCACCAAGATCAGGAAACCTGATGGCCTGATATTGATAAATGATGCCAATTTGGACACCGTGATCAAGGGCCTGCCAATTGAAAAAATATGCGGTATTGGCCCGGCTTTGACAGCCCATTTGCAGGCCTTAGGCATCTTTACCTGTGACCAACTCAAAGCCGCGCCCGAAAATATATTAACCGACAATTTCGGCCGGACAACCGGCCACTGGCTGTATCACATCTTAAGAACCGAAGAAAATCTTTCTTATGACCACAGTGTAAACCAAACTCTGAACCCAGAACCCTGTACCCTGAATCCCGTCCCTAAATCCATAGGCCATTCTTACACACTGCCGCGTGAAACTTGTGATAAAAATGTGATCTACGCATGGTTAAGAATGCTCTCCGAAATGGTAGCGGAACGCGCCAGAAAAGGCCACTTTACAGGCCAGACCGTGAGCCTATGGACCAGTTCCAGAAATGAGTCATCAATAAGACAAAAAACCTACTCAATACCTACCAATGATGGCTGGGAGATATTCGTGCGTTCCAGGGCTATTTTAAACCAAAAAAAGGGCATAATTTCAGGGGTACGGGCTCTTGGTGTCAGTCTTTCCGGGCTGATTTCCGATTGCGCTCTCCCCTTGCTTACAGAGCAAAAAAAGAGGGAGGCATTGCTTTCTGCTATGGACCGCGTCAATGCCCGGTATGGCGACTGGACCCTGTCACCGGCTGTTTTAAACCTAATAAACCCCCGTTAAATGTAAGTAAGCCTCAAGAAGCCCAACTAAGCATGATTAAGTCCCGGTAAAACCAAATCATCATTTCCACAGGATAATCACAATTCACCGTAACCCATTGAAAACAAGCTCGCCTGCGCCAATCTTACAAACAGCTACAAGTTAACATAAGAAGTATTATAAGCCCTTGTGCGACATATAAGATTAAGTTTTTAGCTTGGTTAAAAAGCGGTTTTAATATGGTTTATTCGGCAGGTTTTGAAGTCTTCTCAGATAAATATTTCTTAATCAATTCAGATTCCTTCGCGCTGGGATTTGTTTTACCCTTGATCCATCTTTGAATTGTCCTTGGGCTAATCTTAAGAAAATTAGCCAGGTCCTTTGTCAAAAAGTCGCTGCTTTTATAAAAATCGTGCAGTTTTTTCCACTCATCAAGCTCTTTCAACATATCCGGCGCTCCTTTGAAAACCCTCATTAAATTTATTATATTTTCGTTCCAGAAATGGAATATAATGAGCGGGGGTTATTACGTGTACGAGTTGATAAGCCTGGTCAGTTCCTTGACATCGTAGGGTTTCATTAGGTAGTCTGTAGCGCCTAAATTCATCAAATTGATCAGGGAGGAAGTCTCTCTCTTTACAGTTGAGATAATTACAGGAACATCCACTGTTTTAAAGTTTTTTCTGATAGATTTGAGGACTTCCTCCCCGTTTATAGTTGGCATTACAAGGTCTAAAACAATGAGGTCCGGAGGTGCCTCGGATTCTAATTTTTTTAAAGCCTCTTGACCGTCTTTAGCTACGGCTACCGTAAAATCCCCTTGCCGTTCAAGGCTGGATTTTAAAGATTGAAGCACATCCGGCTCATCATCAACGATCAATATTCTTCTCATTATTACCTATCTTCTGCCTCTATTGCCACCCCTTTGACCACCACCCGTTTGTGTGGGGCCGCCAGCCCTGTGCATACCACCTTGACCTTTACCAGAACCCACTCCCGCGCCACGGTCACGCACACCCATATCCTGCCTGCGATCACGGACATCTTCCTTTCTATCTATCTTATTTTCACGCCTGTCTATCTTATCTTCGCGGCGATCAAACTTATCTTCTTTACGGTCACGCACATCCTCCCTGCGATCCCTGACATCTTCGGCTTTATCTCTACGCCAAGCCTCTGTACCAACAGGCGCGTTGTGTGTAGCATCCCACTTATCCTCACGCCTATCGGCTATATCCTCGCGCCTATCGCGAACATCCTCACGCTTGTCACGCACATCTTCGCGGCGGTCCTTTACATCTTCACGCCTATCGCGTATATCTTCCCTTCTATCTCTGACGCCCGCAGGAAGAGCTGGTGGTATTCCGCCACCAACAGGGCCGACTCCTGGAGGATTATAACCAGGAGGATTGCCTGGCCCAACGCCCGGAGGGTTATAACCTGGAGGATTATAACCTGGCGGAGGCAATACGCCTTCCTGCCTTGCCTCCTTGACATCACCCTTCATTTCCTGCCATGATTCCTTAAGGGCCTGTCGGTCTTCCTGCATTTCGGCCATATTTTGCTGATGCAAAGTATGAAGCTGGTCTCTTAGATCTTTAGCCTTTTGAAAATCACCGGCTTGACGCGCTTCTTCAATCTGCTGCACCAAGCTGCGCTCTTCTTCTTTTGCCTGCTCAGCGCTTTGCCTCATATCCTGTTTTTGCGCCTGAATTTCCTGTCTATCGGATCTAAATTCTTCTCTCCAATTCGTAGTGGTGTCGGAACTTGTGGTATTGCTTTCCTGCGCAAATGCCTTGCCTGCCTGCTTTGCACTTACCAAAAACAATGCGAAAAAAATACTAAGGCCCAAAAACATTTTGGTTCTCATGGACACTCCTCCTTTTAATAGAAATATTTTACTACAATATTATATGGACTGCAAGCGAAAATCCGCCGCCCACTTTGATTATAATTTTATTCCTTGAAATCTATCATGTTTGGAAAGAAGACTGTAGAGGCACGGAACGACAAAGAGCGTGAGCGCCGTAGAGACGGTCACGCCGCCTATGATAGTAAGGGCCATGGGGATGCGAGTTTCAGCACCCGGGCCTATGGCCAAGGCCGGAGGAATAGCGGCAGCAATAGTCGCGATAGACGTCATCAAAATAGGGCGCAATCGCGTGGGACAAGCCTGCAGCAAAGCAGGTTTGACTTCTACATTCTGCTCGCGGACTTGATTTGTAAAATCAACCAGAAGAATGGAATTCTTTTTTACGATACCCATCAAAAGAATAAAGCCAATGAGACTATAGACATTTAAAGACTGGCCCGCTAACCACAAAGTGATAAGAGCGCCTGAAATACTGAAAGGCAAAGCAAAAAGCACGGCAACAGGATGCAGGTAATTATTGAATTGGGAAGCCAGGACCATGTAGGCCACAAGAATACCGAGCACAAACGCCAATAGAAGGCCTGAGAACGACTCCTTGAATGTCTGCGAGCTTCCGGTAAAAATGGCGCGGTACCCCTCTGGCAAGACCTCTGCGGATATGTTCTGAACTTCTGTCAAAGCGTCTGTCTGTGATTTTTTCGGAGCGATATTCGCGAACAAAGAAATGGCGCGCTCCCTGTTACGCCTTGTGATCGTCAATGGTTTTGTTTTCTGGACGATGGAGATCAAATCTTTCAACTGGACCATTTCTCCCCTATTGTTCCATACCCACAATTTATTTATATCATCTTCTTTGGTGCGCTGGGACGGAAATAGCCGGATCCTGACATCGTACCGCCGGCCTCCCTGCGTGTATTTAGCTATGCGCTCCCCTCCGACCAGCGCGTTGATCGCTTGGCCGATCTTCTCAATGCTGACTCCGCGTTCCGCAGCCTTAATTACTTACCTAAACCACCGACTTTAGTCGGTGGTGGGGTGTGGGGGCGAAG
>JBBTLH010000044.1:0-9689 GCA_038068755.1 Candidatus Omnitrophota bacterium | reverse complement strand
TAAGACCCACCCTGAATCCCTGACCGTCATCACGTCCTGCTGGTCATTCCAAATATTTATAGGCGCTGATACGGCTCTGTTGGCGGTTGTCATGACCAAAGGCAGCCTTAAGCCCGCGATATTAAAGACGCATTCAGCCATCAAAAGCAACCCCTGAGAACTCGTCGCGGTATAAGAACGCACGCCCGTGGCTTCCCCGCCCAATACTACTGAGGCAGCAGAATGTTCACTCTCAACATTAACAAACTGCGCGTCAAGCTCCTTATCCGCGACCATCTGCGCCAGATCTTCAACGATATGCGTCTGCGGCGTTATAGGATACGCTGATATCACGCCCGGCCTGCACCTCTTAACTATCTCAGCGACTGCGTGTGAACCTTCAACGAACTGTCTCATTTTTGTTCTCCTTTTCCTATCTCACTTACCATCTCAATATCTTTTTTCGGACAGATCGCCGCGCAATTACCGCATCCTTTGCAATAGGCGTAATCGCAATCAAAAGTATTCTTGCCTTCGCCTGAAATAATGCCTTCAGGACAAATAAGAACGCACATCTTGCAAGCAATACAGTTTTTCTTTAAAAACTTCGGCTTCACCTCTGTGCGCCAGGAACCTGTCTTATTCGCCTTGCTTGAACCCGGTTTTGCTGTTAAATGTCCTATCATTGTGAGCTCCTTGTGGCATTCTTTATAAATTCATATCCTTTTTTAATAGCCTCTACGTTGAAGTCCACTATGGCCTTGCCCTTATCGCCGAAACGCTCGCTTATGGCCTTTATCATATCTTCCAGCTTCAACTCGCCTGTCGCGGCCGCGTAAGCGCCCAAAAGAACGGTGTTGCCCAAAAGCGTTTTGCCCATGATCTCTGTGGATATCTTATTGGCAGGGACTATAAAAAGTTTCTGCTTACCCTTAGGCTTAGGTATCTCAAACCCTTCCCGTTCGTTGACAATAGCTGTGCCGTCGTCTTTAAAACCCACGTAGCAGTCAAACCCGCGCATCAGCGTGGCGGCCACGACAATAAGGTAATCCGGATTGTAGACCTGGCTCCTTAAGCGCACCGGCTTATCGTCAATGCGCACAAAGGCGTTCATCGGCGCGCCCATGCGAGCGGCCCCAAAATGGGGAAAGGCGTAAGGATACTGGCCTTTTGAAAAATAGGCGTAGCCCAATATACTGGCCGTGGTAATAGCACCCTGGCCTGCCCGGGCGTGTATCCGTATCTCTTTCATCTAACTTCCTCCTTAACTTTGCCTATTGTAGGTATTTATTCCTTACTCTACCTTTAATGGACTACGACACAAAAATGAATCCCTATTATATTAGGTAAGGTGCCTTAAATCAAGTTTTTTTAGAGACTCTGGTCTGCCTCTTTCTTAACTCTCTTGCCAGGCCCCTTATCATCTTTGTCAGGCCCTGAGAAAGCAAGACAGGCACAGGACTATTCCCTTCAAGGCCTCTTGTGGCGCGGCTAAGCGCGTGCAGATTTTTAGCTGCGGTTTCCCTGATCGTAGGCAGAGATATGGGGGCATAAACCACTTCCCCTGCCTGCATGACCCTCTTTAGCAAAGGTTCGCCCATATTCTCGGTCTCAAGGCCTATAACATCTTTCTTGATGAAACCCTTCCTGTCAAAAATGCGGAAGACCTGTTTCCTGCCCGGGAGAGTTACCTTGCCTTCGCTGAGTTTCATAGTCGGAAGGAAGATGCCACCCTGATTGGCTACTTCGGATATTTTATAGATGACATCCACTGACGGCGAGTCATATGAGACGCCCATCTTCGTGCCGACGCCAAAATCATCCACTGCGGCGCCGCCATCTATCAGCTGCTTTATTTTGTATTCATCTAAGTCGCCGCTCGCCAATATCCTGACCTGCCTGAAATCCTCCGCGTCCAGCATCTCTCTGGCCATTTTGGAAAGTTTAAGGATATTACCGCTGTCTAAACGTATACCTTTCAAGAGATGGCCTTTGGCCTTGAACTCTTTTGCCACTCGGATGGCATTTAATATCCCCTCTCTTGTGTCGTAAGTATCCACAAGCAGCGTGCACTTCTCCGGAAAAGACCCAAAGATAGCCCTGAAAGCCTCTTTTTCTTTGGCAAAAGACATGACAAAAGAGTGCGCCATTGTCCCGACAGCCGGTATACCGTAGAGTTTTGAGGCCAAAACGTTTGATGTCCCGCGAAAACCGGCTATAAAAGCTGAGCGCGCCGCCTTAATAGAGGCATCCACGCCGTGCGTCCTGCGCAGGGAAAAATCATAGACCCCTTTACCTTGGGCAGCCATGACTATGCGGGAAGCCTTTGTCGCTATCATCGTAGATAAATTAACCGTGTTTAAAAGGAAGCTTTCTACGATCTGCGTTTCTATCAAAGACCCTGTTATCCTGACCACGGGTTCATTAGGGAAAAATACAGTACCCTCAGGCATTGCCCACACTTCGCCGTGGAACCTGAGCTTGCCCAAATAAGTCAAAAAGTCTTCGCTGAAACCCAGGCGCTCAAGATAATCCAGGTCTTCCTGGCTGAACTTCAGGTTCTTGAGGAAACGCAGGATATCCTCTAATCCGGCAAAAAGAAAATAGGACCTGTTCTTGGGCAGGTCCCGCGCAAACAAATCAAAAGTAGCCTGAGCCTTGACGCGATGGCTGAAATAACTCTGCGCCATCGTCAATTCGTATAGATCCACCAAAAGGCTTGAATCTGTCCGCAAATACGCCATGATTTTTATTGTTTCGTTATTTATAGAGGTACGTAAAACTAATGGAATTTCGTGTGCGAAGAAGTTCCATTAGTTTTGCGTTTCTCATTAGTTGACGCTTTGACGTTTATTGCAAGTATCACAGAGGCCGAAAAATTCCAGGCGGTGTGAATAGATGCGGAAGCCGGTCATCGTCCTAACACGGTCGTCCAACTCTTTGATAGCAGGTATCCTGATATCGTAGATCTTATGGCAATTCTTGCAGATAAAGTGGTAGTGCGAATGCGCCACCGCGTCAAAATGGCTCAACCCCGTGCCAAAATCAAGCTCCCATATCTGGCCCTGTTCTTTTAATATCCTTAAATTCCTGTAAACAGTGCCAAGACTCAGGCGCGGGAACTTACCTTTAAGTTTTTTATATACCTGGTCGGCGGTAGGATGCTCTTTGGTATTGGTCAGGAGCTCTAATATCTTCTGACGTTGCCTGGTAATGCGATAAGTGCCCTCTTTTTCTTTTTGTTTCATGGCAACTCCGTTCGTTAAAGACAAAAAGTCTTACCTTGTGGTCTTCTAAACTGTGGATTCTTTTAAACAGGCAGGTGGGCCTTATTAATAATGGTTATTATTACTGATTTTATTATACGCCCGGGAGGCGCATTGTCAAGGGAAAATTTAAGAGCTGATATCTCTACTTATTGAGATAGTACAACCGTCCCCATTGTTTTTCTTCTTGCATCTAAAGGTCTGACCCCTTTGTTCGCTTCTTTGTTCGCTTTTGTTCGTTCTGCTTTTGTTCGTTCTTTGTTCGCTTTAAAGTTATTTTCATCCTCCTCACATAAAGAATGGAGCCTCTACTTATTGAGCAGGTCCTTGTAGCCGCGGGGCAAGTCATTGCCTTCATAGACAATAACGCCGCTCTTTGAGATAAGGATAAAGGTTGGCACGCCCACAATGCCATAGGCCTCTGAGACTGCCGTGCTTTTATCTAATAGGACGTCAAAAGGTGGGTTTACCTTGCTTAAAAAAGAGCTTACCTTAGCCTGGCTCTCTCCGGCATCAATGGCAAAAAGTTCAAAGCCTTCTCTGCGGAATGTCTCATAATCCTTTGAAAGGGATGGGAACTTTTGGCGGCAATAAAGGCACCAAGTGGTAAAAAAGAAGAGGATAACACCTTTGCCCTTTGCTTCTTTCAACGACACTGTCTTGCCACCCACTGTATCAAGCGTAAAATCAAAAGCAGGCGCGGCGAGAATGTTCTCAAACGACAAAAAAGACAACAATAAGACGAATATACAAAGATATCTTAACGAAAACCTACTCATACAAGCGCCCTCCCCATGTTTATTAAGTAGTATTCCCCGGCAAGTATCAATAAAGCGCCGCCTATCCTCTCTATAGTGTACATCCACTTACCTGATTTTGGCATATTGACGAGGATGCCGCTGAAAGTCCCAGCCAGGATCAGGAGGGCGCCCATACCATAAGCAAAACTAAAGAGCAAAAATACGCTGTATAGAAGATTCTGTTTGGTGGCGACAAAGACCAATATAGTGCCTAACACAGGAGCTGTGCATGGCCCGACTATCAGCCCTGAAGTTACGCCTAAAAGAAAGACGGAAAATTTTGATTTTCTGCCTTTGAACTTCTTCAGGAAAAATTCAGGCAGATGCATCTCAAAGACGCCCAGCATGGCTAATCTGAATATGATGCAGGTATTGCCTATGATAAAGAAAGAAACTGGGCTTGAGCTTATCTGGCCGAATATCTTGCCTGTGAGGCTCGCGAAGACGCCAAGGATGGAATATGTGATAGCCATCCCAAGGACATATATGAGGCTCAATAAAAATGCGTGGAATTTATCCTTCTGCGTAGAGGCGCCGATATAACCTATAGTTATCGGCAAAAGCGGATATACGCACGGCGAAAAGCTCACCAAAACGCCCGCGCCAAACACAAGAATAAACTCAAACGGGTTTGATCCTGATATCATATTAAGTGATTATCCTTTCCTACAGCTTGAATGAACCCAGTCCAGATACTCGTCAGAGCCTGCGATTATAGGCAGCGCTATGACCTCGCATACATCATAACTATGCGCCGCTTTTACTTCTTTGATAAGCATCGGCAATAAACTGCGCTTGGTCTTTATCACCATCAAAGACTCTCTTGCGCTGTCTATCTTTGCCTTCCACCAAAAAAAAGAATTAACTCCTTTTATGATATTGACGCAGGCGCAGAGCTTGCGCTTGAGCAAAAGCTCGCTCAACCGGTAAGCCTCTTTACCTTTGGGGGCTGTTATCAGGACAACGCAAAGGCCCGTTTTTTTCATCTTAAGCCCGATAGATAGCGGAAAGCTCCAAGAACAGCCTTGGCGCCCTCGCCAGCAGCCACGATGATCTGCTTTTCCGGGATATCAGTCACGTCGCCTGCGGCAAAAATACCCGGTTCGCTCGTCCTGTTCAGATTATCTACTATGATCTCACCGCCATTGTTCTTTTTTACAAAATCTATAATACCTGAATTAGGCACAGAGCCTATCTCTACAAAAATACCCTGGAGGGCCAACTCTTTTGTAACGCCTTCCTGCTCCAACTTAATACCCGTGACAAATTGAGCGCCCAATATCTCTTTGGTCACAGCGTTATTTATGACCTCCACCTTATCGCTGGACTCTACTTTATCGCGCATGATAGGGTCGCCGGCCAGCGCGGGATTTATGTTGATGCAATAAACTTTGCTGGCTATCTTCATCATCTGAAGTACCGCGTCCAGAGCCGCGTTGCCGCCGCCTATCACAGCGACTCTCTTTTTAGAAAATACCGGGCCGTCGCACGTAGCGCAGTAACTGACCCCCTTGTTGCGAAACCCTTCTTCTCCTTTGACGTTCAACCATCGTGGACGCCTGCCTGAGGCGATAATCACACTTTTCGCCTCATGATGCTCTTTGGCTGTTTCAACAATAAAGCCAGTCCCGAGCTTTGAGCTTGTTTTAGAGATGCGTTTGACTGCCTCGTTGGCTATCAGCTCGACGTTAAACTGTTTTAAGTGTTCTTCAAATTTTGCTACGAGTTCTGTGCCCGTGATAAATTGATATCCGGTATAATTTTCAACATCAGCGCTCAAGGCTGTCTGGCCGCCTATATCTTCGCTGATCATGAGAAAATCAATTTTTTTCCTGGCGGCATAAACACCGGCTGTTATGCCCGCCGGTCCTGCGCCCACAATGATTAGGTCAACCATAGCTAAATGCCGAGTTTAGCGTCTATTTTGTCTTTGTCAAAACCTACGATAACATCGCCGTCTATCATGACGACAGGAACTCCCATCTGGCCTGAGACCGTTATCATATACTGCAGGCCGTTCTGGTCGCCTGCGACGTCAATATTTTCAAAAGCTATGTGTTTCTCTTCCAGATAGCTCTTGACTCTGGTGCAATACGGGCACGTCGGAGTTGAGAATACTTTGACTTCTGCCAAACGCCCTCCCTCTCTAATCAAATACTTTATTCAGCCACGTAGGATAAGCAGCCGTTTCCATGGAGCTGAAGAGCTCCTTGTTCTGTATGAACTTCATCTCTTTTCGCAGCGCCTTGAGATAAGCGGACTCTTCTTTTATCAGTCTCTTGCACATATCCTTATCCGGAAATAGCTTGTTGCCATTTAGCCTCTTGTAGAAACCAAGCAGCTTCTCTTCTATTTTAACAGCCATCTTCATCGCTCCGATAAGTGAAAAACTCTGAGGTTTCATCACCTCAGGACCTTCAAATTTATAAGAAGCGCCTGGCGTATAAACGCTTCCTGTCAACTCCCGCAGTTTCTCCTGCAGCAACTCTTTGTGCACGACCGTCTCCTGATGGATAAGCCTGAACTTCTCCTTGACCGAGCCATTTTTGGAATTGGAGTAAACGTATTTATAGAACTTGGCGGCTACGTATTCTAAGTCGGCGGCTGCCTTCAATTCCGTGCACACATTTACCGTGCCGACATCGTGGCCGGCTATCAGGTGGATCTGTTCGCGTATCTCCCGAGTCTCGGGAAAGCTGTCTTGGCGCGCCACAAGTATACCGTCTTTGAAATAAAGCAGGGTCGGGATCACGCGGACATTAAAGTCCTTCCACTTCTTATTCTCGTTGATATTGAGCCTGAAAAAGACCATCTTGGAAAGATGATCCTTGGAGGCCTCCTGTATGCGTTCCGCCATGGTCTTGCAGATGATACATTCCGGACTGGTGCACTCTATCAAAACAGGCAAAGATGACTTTAATACCAGCGTATTGAACTGGGAATCGTTTATTTCAACCATTCTCACCATATCTATCACTCCCTTTTTACCCCTTGGGCATCCCATTTTTATCATACCACGAAACTTACAATATCTCCATAACGGAAAGACTCCGGCCGGCCATAAGGCCTTCGCGCCTAAAAGAAAAAAATTCATCGTTCCTGCACGACGTGCATATCGCGGAGTCACAGATATGCCCATTCTTAACGCCTGCCCCCAAAAGCTCGTTTACGGCTGCGGAGACGATATCAAAATACAGTTTATTACCCCGGGGCAAGACAAAACCGCCAAAATACCATCTGAACTCATCGCCTACTTCGTAGCAGCACGGCCTTATGGCCGGCCCTAAAGCAGCTATCAGATCGCTGGGGACTGTTGAAAACTTTATTTTCATCTGTTTTATCGTCTTTAAAATGATATTTTTGCGCACGCCTTTCCATCCAGCGTGTATCATCGCGATGGCTCTGTGGCCGGTATCAAATAAAAAAACAGGCAGGCAATCAGCGGTCCGGATGGCCAAAGGAAGATGCCGATAGTTCGTTATTAAGGCGTCCACCTCTCCTGCGGCGCCGGCCTTGCATGCGCAAAAAACAGAATCTTCGTGGACTTGAGCAGGCTGCACAAGTTTTGAGCCGCTTATACCCATTTTATGAAAATCCGGGTCTTTTTCTCTCGTGGTAAAGACAGCCCGCGCGTTGAACTCCTCAAAAAGAGGTATTCTGTAAAACCCGTCTGACTTTATCAAGATCAAAGAAGTGGGCATAGAAGTGCGGCTTTTAGAGCGTTATCTCAATGGTCTTGCACTGGGAATGTTCGCCTTTAATGATCCTGATGCTGTTCTTTTTAGTTTTAAAATATCCGGCGAGCAGTTTGATAAGGGCCTTGTTCGCCTTGCCTTTGTCGGGAGGCGCCGTAACGTAGGCCTTAAGCCGGCCAGATTCTTCTTTGATCAGGCTACGGGAAGATTTAGGAATGACTTTGACACTGACAAGCATGAAATTTATTTTGCGTTTTCATAGGCGTCATAAATACTGTAGATACCGACCCAGCATACGACAATGCCGCCCAGGACTAAAGAAAGCAGCGCCGTAATAGCAAGCTTGGTATTCAAAAAACCTTTATAGTACCCGAGTATTAACGCCAAAGCGCCCAGCGCTACTAAAACAAAGCCTGTTGTAGCCAAAAACATAAAAATAAGGCCTTTCTTTATCTGGCCGTTATATATCTGGCCCACGCCGCTGAATATAAGAGACAGCACAGCCGCAACACCGGGATTTTTTTGATTCATAGCCCATCCTCTTTTATATTTGATTTTTCATTCTCATAGAGCGGGAGAGCATTTAGTTTTTTTTCTATCATGGCCGGAAAAATGATACCTTTGGCTTCAGCTTCTTTTTGAATTTTTTCATTCTCTGATTCTAAATCTTTATTGAGAATCTGTTTGGCACGTCTTTCTTGAGGAGGATTTAATTTCTCAGATTTTTCAAACTCAATTACCTTATCGAGAATTTCTTTTGGCAGATCAGATTTACATTTGGTGAGTATCTCCAGGAATTCCCATGCGAAAAACTGATCAATCTGGATTCTTCTTTTTGTCATATGGGCAAACTTACCGACTATTCGGCAGATATTCTCCCGCTCCTCCGGGCTTAACTGATTGACAAATTCATAATCTTCGATTCTCTTTAGTGTGAGGATCAATGGCTCAAGGACATCTAAAGTGACTACATAAACATTGTAATCAGCCATATTATAGGCAAATGATTCAACAACATCAACAGTATTTGAAGGAATGACAAGAAAAACATCCTTTCGGACACCATCCTCTTTAACATATTTTCTCACAGATTCCGTCTGAGTTTTAAGGTAAGCTGGAAAATTTTCCAAATCATCCGATGCCGGGCTCTTCGCATCGAAAATCACAAATTCATCACACAACTTTATTGTATTATCCGGGGTTCCTTTAAATGGAACTTTATCAATATACTGGATTGTATGCTTTTCACAAATCCCTTTAATAGCCTGCTTAACACTTTCCTGATGTTTTGCCCAGGTATCCTTTAAAGACTGAAGTCGTTTAATCTCGTTTTGCTGTTTTTCTTCATGTTCTTTTTTTCGATCATTTTCTATTTGGCTTCTTATGGAATTGAGAGCTGAAATATCACTTTCATACTTAGTTTGACGATCGGATTCTTTCTGCTTAAAAACAACGTTTTCATTTTTTAACTGAGAGTTTTCCTTATTTACAGTATCAAATTTTGCCTGCATAATTTCCAAAGATTTATCAAACCTGTTCTTTTCAGATTTAAGATGCTCATTGTCATTATTTAAGACCGCTATCGAATTTTTAGCATCATCAAACTCTTCATCAGTATGAGCCAATAAATCCATTAATTCATTAAATTCCTTGTAGGCATCATAACTCAAATTTCTTATATAGCGCCACCCGAAAATTCTTTGCCAAAAACCTATGATTTTAACCGTATCGAAAAAAAGGCTTAGTTTTTTAAATTTTGTCTCCATTCTATTCCTCCAAAGAAACTCTTATATTAACCATTTCTATTATAGCGCAGTAGGTATTATTGGTCGATAACAAAATCTCTGACAAGCGTATATTTTTTCACCATATGATTGGGGCCTGGTTTGGTTTATCTTGCGCAAAAACGTTCGCCTTGACCCAGCGTGTCAAGGCTCTCTCTGGTTCCG